>JAQBWG010000106.1 GCA_027625225.1 Chloroflexota bacterium
GCCAGAGACTGCGGCCCCTGTTCCAGCCACGCTGCGACAGAAAACCAACAGTGGCGGTCGCCAGGATAAAGCCGATGATGTACCCGGCAGTGGCGGTTGCCGACAGGTAGTGCCAGCCATTACCGCCGCCCTGAAAAACAGGTGCGCCTGCCATGCCTAGAAAGTAATAGACGAGTATCGAGAAGGTGCCCCACCGCCAGCCCAAAACACCGCCGATTGCGAGTACTCCGAAGGTTTGAAACGTGATAGGCACGGGGTTGTCGGGCAGAAAGAATCGTGCGCGGGCCAATCCGACCAGAATGCCCACCATAACCAGCGAGATGGCGAGTTTTTGCACCGTGTTGATGTCCGGCCAAAGAGACTCTAAAAGTGACGGGCCGGGTTTGCCGAGTAGCGACCAAGGCTTCGCTTGAACAACAGCGGTCGCGGATTTGTTAACCATCTGCATAATCGTGACTCCTAGCTGCGTTCGCGACGCATGGGGGAATTTCTAAGCTACTTGAGAAGGGTAGTTTAAAGTTCTACAGATTCCGAGACACTAGCCCTGTGGAACGTTCGGGTCGCGTGGATTAAACATGGAGTCTTTGGCGAAACGCGGCAGAGGACGTTTGCCTCCTGCAAACCCACCTAGGAAAAATGAAAATGCAGCTACGCCCGCTGCTCCAAATGCTGCCTTGCTCAGGAATGACCTACGAGTCATTCCACCTTGTTTTTGTTTCGGTTCCATCTTCACCCTCTAATTCGCCCTATTCATCTGCTGACCCTTGGGATTATAGTCAACTGCCCCCTGTTCAGGCAATATAGCGTACTCGTCTAGTTTCACGAGTACGTACCTCAGACTAACCTTATGGTATCTGACCCGTTCACCATGGTATCTGACCCGTTCACCGGTTAAGTACTCTATCGTCCGTCAATATGGCAAAAGGGGCTCCATGAAGATAAACACCATAGCAGTTCCCGCCCTTCTGGGCATGCTTGCTTTCATCGCAGCGTGCGGAGGCTCTTCAGTTGCAGTTACGTCTATACCGCCAACGCCGACCCAATCGGCGCCGATCATTGAGACAACGAGTCTCTTGGAATCGGGTACACGTCTGACCGTAGTCGAAGGCACGACCGCAACCTATCGGGTTACGGAAGAGTTGGCAGGTATCGGCTTTCCAACGGACGCAGTGGGAACGACCGAGTTGGTTGCCGGGTCGATTGCGTTCGATGACAACGGTGAGGTGGTGAGCGAATCGTCGAAACTCTCGGTGGATTTACGGGGGCTGAAGAGCGACGACGGACGCCGAGATAACTATATCCGCCAGAATACGCTGCAAACCAGCCAATTCCCGATGGCCGAACTTGTCATCACCAAAGTCGAAGGATTGAATTTTCCGCTACCCGTGACCGGTGAAGCGACTTTCCAAATAATCGGCGACCTAACCATTCGAGGCATCACAAAATCGCTGTTTTGGGATGTCATGGTGAACTTTTCGGAAAATGCGATTGCAGGAACGGCCAGCACCGAGTTTACTTTCCAAGACTACGATATGACTCCGCCGCGGGTCTTCCTCGTTCTCAGTGTGGAAGACGAGATACGTTTACAGGTGGACTTTACCATGACGGTCGACCGGGCGGAATAGATTCTTAAGCCTCGGGTTTTGGCATCCACTCATGAAAGTGATTAAGTGGCCCATATCCCGTACCCACCGTATATGCGGCCTTGATGGCGTTGGTCACGTAGCGCTTTGCCTGGGCTACTGCACTCTTTACTGATTCACCGCGGGCGATGTAGACAGCCGAGGCCGAGGCAAACGTACAGCCGGTGCCGTGGGTGTTGTTAGATGCGATACGTCCGCCGGAGAAGGCTTTGAATTCACTGCCGTCGTAGAGAAAGTCGGTGGCCGGGCCCGGATATATGCCACCTGTTACCACACAGGCCTTCGCCCCCATCGCAACGATTTCTTCCGAAGCAGCACGGATATCGTCCAAATTTTCCAGCTTCCTTCCGACGATAACGCCCGCTTCCTCGACGTTCGGTGTGACGAGGCTTGCGAGAGGGAACAACTTGGTCTTTAGTGCATCGAGGGCTTCTTTTTGCAGCAACCTGTCGCCGCCCTTGGACACCATCACAGGATCAACTACGAGCTGTTTCACGTTATGTTCTCGCAATTTGCCCACGAGAGCGTCAATAACCGCGGAGCTGGAAAGCATCCCGGTCTTCACCACATCGGTACCGATGTCGGTGATGACAGCGTCAAACTGTTGCTGAATCATCTCGATAGGCAACTCGAATGCGGACACAACCCGCCGGGTGTTCTGCGCGGTGACTGCGGTGATAATACTCGTACCGTAGCCGCCGAGCGAGGCGATGGTCTTGAGATCTGCCTGAATACCCGCACCTGCGCCGGAGTCGGACCCCGCTACGGTCATTACCTTTACTATTGGACTAGCCATTCGGCCACTCCTCTCCGCGATACGCGGCTTCAAAGAATCTGTACTCATATCGCAACGACTTTTGAAACAACCTCTCGATACGAGGTCGTTGCTCCGCGGTCGTCTGATTATCCAAATACCCGCCCAGATACTCCACCACTTCACCTAGCACTTCCGGGCCGTGGATATCGATCCAGGCTTGGTACGCTTTGATGCCTGGCTTTTTGTTGGCACCCATCAGCCGAATAGCCCAGTCCATGTAGGTTCCCTCGGTCACGTATAACACGGTCACAATGTCAACAAAATTGCCTTCTAAACCTGTCCGTACCAGAAAATCCCCAAAGGCGTCCGTACTCGGCTTTTTATCCGCCAACTCCTCTGGACTCGCTTGAAAATCACGGAAGGCGTCGAGAAAAATCTCGTTCTCCGGGTTGAGAATGCCGTTCATGAACCGGTTGAGCACTGCCGCACCATCGAAGTCAGGAGCCTTGGCAATCCCGTACGCAACGATAGCGGCGATATCGCCGACTACGGCGTAATCTTGCACAAAGTATCGGCGGAAGGTGCGTTGGGGAAGGTTTCCATCACCCATTTCCAGAATAAACGGATGTGTAACAACCTTCTCCCACAAGTCACTGTATTTGGTCTTTAAATCTGATGTGAGCGTCAAGGGTGTCTTTGGTGTCCTTAATGAGAAGAGTGTGTTGATTATAGCTATGGGGACGCGAGTCTAGCAATCGTCTGGCAATGTGTCAAATACGTTTCAAGCATCCACATCGCGAACACGTCATAATTACTATCCTGATGAAAACGACATTCAAGAGTCTACAACAACGCGCTCAGGAATTCGGCATTACACTCACCGAAACGCAACTTGTTCAGTTCGAACGGTACCACCATCTGCTTATCGAGTGGAATACCCGCGCGAATCTGACATCCGTTACCGAACACGCCGAAGTGGAAACTCGCCACTTCCTCGAATCGCTCGCCATCTCACAGGTCGTCCCGCTTCAAAGCTTGGAATCGGCCAACGTGGTGGATGTTGGTAGCGGAGCGGGATTCCCCGGAGTGCCACTAGCCATCGCGTTTCCAAACTCGCATGTTACGCTGGTCGAGGCCACTGCCAAGAAAACTCAATTTCTTACGCATTTGCAGGAATCGCTCGACCTTAAGAACGTCTCCGTAGTGACCGGCAGGGCTGAAGAACTCGCGCACCAATCCGATCTTCGGGAATCGTTCGACCTTGTACTCGCCCGTGCAGTCGCCAAACTAGCACCGCTCGCAGAGTTAACCTTGCCGTTCTGCCGGATCGGCGGAAGCGTAGTCTTACACAAAGGCCCGGATGTCGCAGATGAGCTTGCATCCGCCCGGCAGGCTGTCGAAACGCTTGGCGGGAACATCTCCAGAACCGTACCCATGCCCCAACTTCACACCACGTTCGTCGTTATCTCCAAAGAACGTATGACCCCTCGAAGCTATCCACGTCGAGCCGGGATTCCGACGAAACGACCTCTCTAAGTGCGGTGTGTCGTGATTCGTGAAGCCGTAGAATAGCCACAACGCCAGTATCTGAAGGAACGAAACTGTAGTTTGAGTCAAGAATCAGAGCAAATATCGCTCAAGCGGCGCATCCTGTCGCTCCCTACTATCCTGTCTTTCGGCATCGCCATAGCCTTGGTGATATTCCTCGCTACCCGTTTCGATTTGGACTGGGGTCAGATGTGGGGCAACATCCGCTCCATGAACCCCTGGTACTACGTACTCGGATTGTTTCTCTACTACATCAGCTTTCTATTCCGCGGACTGCGCTGGCGGATGCTCGCAGCCAACGCCGCTCTTATCGAAGGAGAGCAACGCCAGCATCCGGATATCAAGATTCCGGGGACGCTGAAGTCGGCGCAATTCATTCTCATAGGCTGGTTCGTAAACACCATCACCTTTTTACGGATGGGAGACGCCTACCGTGCCTACTCCTTCTCCAAGGAATCGAAGGGCAGTTTCTCGTGGAGTCTGGGTACAGTACTCGCCGAACGCACCCTCGACATGGTCGTCGTGTCGGTGCTGGTCATCATCAGCGTATTCGCCGTCTCCAGGTCATTGGACTCTAGCGCTTCCAGATATCTGCTTATCGCCGCGATAGTACTGGCTATTGGACTCATCGCACTCTTGGCTTTGATGCGCGGATACGGTCACAGACTCGCCCAGTTCCTCCCTAAACGGTTCAACAAGGCCTACGACCAATTCCATTTGGGCACGCTCGGCAGTATGCGGCGCGCACTACCTGTGTTGCTCCTGTTAAGCGCCATCGGCTGGATACTCGAAGCGGCGCGCCTGTACTTCGTCGTCCAGGCTCTGGGCTTGGAAGTGAGCCTTGCCATGGCATTGCTCGTTTCCCTGGGCCACGGCATCTTGAGCACCGTGCCTACCCCTGGCGGGGTCGGCGCTGTCGAGCCGGGACTCACCGGCTTGCTGCTCTTAAGTTTCAATCGGCACGATGCAGCTTCCGTCACATTGCTAGACCGTTCTATAACGCTTCTCAGCGTCATGCTTTTCGGCGGCTTACTGTTTCTGGCTACTCAAATCATCCATGCACGGCGTCAATTTCAAAACCCGACTTCTCCAAGCCAGCCCGGTACCTCCGATACATCCAATTGAATCGAGGCGTCTATTGACGCTTCGCAAAGCCAGATTTACACTCGCCTGTAGGTGAAAATAAGGAGTGCCGTAATGACCACTACCGTAGACCTAACAAAACTCAAGCACAGGAGCCACGTCGTGACCGACGGGCCGAGTCGCGCACCCGCTCGCTCGATGCTGCGAGCCACCGGCTTAACCGACGACGACTTGGAGAACAAGCCGTTCATCGCCATCGCCAATCTGGCCAGCGACATAACCCCCTGCAACGTGCACCTTGACCGGGTCGCACAGAAGGCGAAGGAGGGCGTCCGGGCCGCCAACAGCGTCCCGTTCATGTTCGGCACTATCACCGTCAGTGACGGCATCTCCATGGGCACCGAAGGCATGAAGGCATCGCTGGTAAGCCGCGAAGTCATCGCCGACTCCATCGAAACGGTCGTGTTCGGCGAAAGTATGGACGGACTGATCGGCGTGGGCGCCTGCGACAAAAACATGCCCGGCATTTTGATGGCCATGGCCCGTCTCAACGTGCCGTCCATCTTTGTGTACGGCGGTGCCATCATGGCCGGCAACTATCTAGGCACCGACATCAACATCCAGGACATGTTCGAGGCGGTCGGCTCTCATTCCAAGGGCGCTCTCACACTTGAGCAACTCATCGCTATGGAGCGCGTCGCCTGTCCCGGCGAGGGCGCCTGCTCGGGCATGTTCACCGCAAACACCATGGCATCAGCCATTGAGGCGATGGGTATGGCTCTTCCGGGCACTGCATCCATCCCCGCAGTTGACCGGCGCGGCGAAAAGATGGCCGTCCAGGCTGGCGAATACCTGTACCGACTGCTGGAGCGTGACATCAAGCCCAGGGACATCATCACCAAAGAGTCCTTGGAGAACGCCATCACCGTCGTGCTGGCGATGGGCGGTTCCACCAACGCAGTTCTGCACCTGCTTGCCATCGCTCATGAGGCGCGCGTGCCGCTGACCATAGACGACTTCGACCGGCTCAGCCGCAAGACGCCCTACCTGACAAACCTCAAGCCGGGCGGACAGTACGTCATGCCGGATATGGACAAGTGTGGCGGCATCCCCACGCTCATGAACGAACTCATGAAGAAGGACTTGCTCCATCGCGACTGCATCACCGTAACTGGCAAGACCGTCGCCGAGAACCTGGCCGGATTCACCGGCGAACCCGACAGCAAAGTCATCTTTCCCATATCGTCCCCACGCAGCCCAACAGGCGGCCTCGCCATCCTGAAGGGCAACCTCGCACCCGAGGGCGCGGTCATGAAGGTGTCAGGGACGAAGCACCACGCCCACGAAGGGCCGGCGCGTGTGTTCGACGGTGAACGGGCAGCGTTCAACGCTGTAACCGGCGGAAAAATCAACGCGGGCGATGTCCTCATCATTCGCTACGAAGGCCCCAAAGGCGGCCCCGGCATGCAGGAGATGCTTGCCCTCACCGGTGCCATCATGGGCGCAGGCCTGGGTGAGACCACACTCCTGGTAACCGACGGACGCTTCTCCGGAGCCACTCGCGGCCCCATGATCGGCCATGTGGCACCCGAAGCTGCAGTCGGCGGCCCTATCGGCCTGATACAGGAAGGCGACACCGTCGTCATGGACGTGGAAAAACGTATCCTAAGTATGAAGGTCAGCGACGGGGAAATCGCCAAGCGCAAACAGGCATGGAAGCCTCGCCCGCCCAACTACACTCACGGAGTGCTGGGCAAGTTCGCCAAGCTCGCGTCCTCGGCATCGAAAGGCGCAGTAACCACCGAATAGACCGGAATTTCAGACAATAAAAAGGCCCCGCCGGAACCG
>JAQBWG010000107.1 GCA_027625225.1 Chloroflexota bacterium
GCAAGCTCTTCTTGGCATTAGATCAACGACAGAAAGACCGCGCCGCCATCTATCCCTACGTCCCCCAGGAGTTCTTCACCCGGGCCAGTCGCCGTGTCGACATCGGGACACCATCGGGACTACCTGCCAGCGCACTCTCCGGCGACCAGCGGGACATCCTCATATCCCTCATACAGACATACACCTCGCGCACGATAGACAGCATCGAGGCATCATTCCTGAAAAAACTCGACAGGGACGGAATCGAAAACATCCACTTCGCCTGGGTCGGCTCAGAGCATCGCCGCCAGCCGCACTACTACCGCATCCACGGCCCGTCCTTCTATGTCGAATACGACAACACCCAGGACAAAGCCAACCACATCCACTCCGTGTGCCGGGACATCAATTCCGACTTCGGCTTCGATGTCCTTGCATCGCATTACGAACACGCGCACAACTAATCAAAACCCGTTAGGAGACCCTTTTTGGCGACAACATCCAAACAGGAAATCATCCTCACCACCTGCCCCAAAGACTGCTACGACTCCTGCGGCATCGCCGTCATCAAGGAGAACGGCGCCATCACCCGCGTCCGCGGCGACCTGAACAACCCCATCAACCGCGGCGCGCTCTGCGGCAAGTGCGCCGTCGGCTACAACGGCGTCATCCGCGATCCCAAGGCCCGCCTGAACACGCCGCTCAAGCGCGTCGGCGCCAAGGGCGAGGGGAAGTTCGAACCCATTTCCTGGGATGAGGCCATCGACACCATCGCGTCGCGGCTCAAGGGCATCGTCGCAGACAAGGGCCCGGAGGGTATCGTCTACGCCCACTACACGGGGACGATGTCGAAGATTGGCTACAGCTTTCCCACGCGGTTCTTCAACCGGCTCGGCGCCGTGGAGGTGGAGCCGGACACGGTATGCAACATGGCTGCGAACGTGTCTTTGGACTATACGCTGGGAACGGCACAAGTGGGATTCGACCCGCGAACGGTCAAGGACGCGAACTGCGTCGTTGTGTGGGGCGGCAATCCGTCGCACTCTGGCCCGCACATGCATAAGCACTGGTTCCAAGAGGCACCCGGAACGAAGATCGTCATCGACCCGGTACGCCACGCCACCGCCGAGAAGGCAGATTTGCATCTACAGCTCAGACCGGGTACTGATGGTGCGCTGGCGTTTGCGATGCTTCACGTACTAAGACGAGAGAATCTTATCGACCGGAAGTTCGTAGGTAGCCACGTTCTGGGCTGGGACGAGATTGAGCCGATGTTGGATGCCTGCACGCCGGAGTGGGGGGAGTCCATCACCGATGTACCCGCCGCTCAAATCGAAGAAGCGGCACGTATATATGGTTCGGGGCCGTCGTTGCTTTTGATGGGGCAGGGGTTGCAGCGCACGTATTTCGGTGGCAATGCCTACCGCGCCTGCGTCGCGCTGGCGGCGGCGACGGGAAATTATGGTAAGCCCGGCGCGGGTACTCTGTTCATCAACACGGACGGCAAGATCCGCGGCATGGACGGGGACTATGTAACAGCGCCGCAGTTGCGACGAACGCCGCGAAAGGCAGTGAGTCACATGGACGTTGCCGGTCTGCTGGAGTCGCCGGACAACTACGATGCGTTTCTCTGCTATAACATCAATCCGGTCGCATCGAATCCGGAGCAGACCCGGCTACGCCGCGCGCTTACGCGCGACAACCTGTTCACAGTGGTGGTGGAGTTGTTCCAGACGGACACGGCGGACTACGCTGATATCGTGCTGCCTGCCGCGGGTTTTCTGGAGTACGACGACCTGGTGACGGGCTACTTCAATCTGACGGTCGGGCCGCAGTCGAAGGCGATGGAGCCTATCGGCGAGTCGTTGCCCAATCAGGAGATTTTCAGGAGACTGGCTCGGGCGATGGGATACGAGGAACCGGAATTGTACGAGGACGACCGTTCCATTATTGATTACCTGCTCAAGGACACGAGTTTCAATGGAACGTTCGAGGACTTGCAGAAGATGGGGACGCATTTCGTGACCGACGAGCCGGTTATCCAGTTCCCCGACCTGAAGTTCCCTACGCCCAGCGGCAAGATCGAGCTGTACAGCGAACAGGCGGAGAAGGACGGTTTCCCCAGAGTACCGCAGCCACTCTACGACGAGCGTTCCAAGCAAGGCTACGTACGGTTGATAACTCCTGCGTCGGACTGGCTGATGAACGATACGTTTGGCAACGACCCGCGTATTATCCAGGAGCTGGGCGCAGCGACCGTGGCTGTCAATCCCCGGGACGCCAAGAGGCTTGGTTTGCGGGAAGGCGACGACGCGAAGCTATCCAACGAAACAGGCGAGTTGGTGCTCAAGGTGAAGGTGTCGGAGCAAGTCCGACCGGGGGTGGTACTCAGTCACAAGGGCAGGTGGCTCAAAAACGAGCGGGGCAGAGCCAACGTGAACGTCCTAAATCCGGGCCACAAGTCGGATATGGGCGAGAGCTCGGCGGTTCACGGCATCGAGGTGGCTATCGCGCCGATGAGGTAAAGAAGCTTCCGGCTAAGAGTTCGAGGCCAGGAAATCCTGGAGATCTACGAGCAGGGGAGCGACGCGGTCGTTGCCTACGATGCACACGATTGAACTGGCGGAGTTGCGCACCCAGTAGGTTTGCGCGTCACGTTGGATGAAGAGCAGCCGCTGTGCCGGCAGTCGGATGTCCTGAATCGGCTCTATGAGTATGGATATGTCTGGTAGGTCAAAATTCAGACTGCTCGCCTCGGCGTCGGTGGCGAAGCCAACGGCGAAGAGTTGACGGAGGGCCGATAGCACCGTGCTGGTTACTTCGATGTTTGCTTCTACGCTTTGGCTGCCTCCAGTCACCACGACGGGCAGGTTATCCTCCACGCTGATCTCGATAGCGGTATTCACGTCCACCGACGGGTACCGGACGGTGAAGCCTCCAACGACTTCCAAAGGCATGTCCATGATGACCGGATCGCGCCACGCATCCCGGTCGCTTTCGAATAGGTCGGAGAAGCGGCAGGGCACGGCATAGGTGTTGTCCTGGCCCCGTTTTCGCAGATAGCAGAGCGCGACGTTTTCGTCCGGACTCACACCAACGATGAACTGTTCCTGTACCGCGTTGCCGAGCATGAAGAGCAGGTCGGTGGCATCTCCTTCGGCTACGCCCATCCGGGCGTGGTTAGCGGGATTGGTAGAGACCAGTTGTGCGCCGTCGAACCTGGCGACGGTTGCCCAGAATTCTGTGAAGCGGGCGGCATCAACTTCGTGCTGCCCGACCTGCCAGAGACCAGTGTCGGCGTTTATCTTTTGTATGCGGGCCTCACCGTCGTCGGAACGAATGATGACGGTGTCTACCACATCGGGCGACATGGGAAGAAGACCTGTGAGACGACTGTCGTCTCCGCCGCTCACCACAAGTCTTGCGATGACGGCGGCGATGCCGACAGCGATGAGGGCGATGAGCAAAAATTGTAGCTGTCTACTGTTCACGTTCGAACACCTGCAAACTGGTATTGCGACGTTTGATGAACCGGAATGTTCCGAACAGGAGAAGGGCTAACGGCAGTCCCAGAATGGTGCCGTACTGGACGGCGTTCTTATGCCCGTCGTTGGTCCAGCGCAAACTACGTTCGACTACTACCTTGGAGCGGATGGATGAGAGAGATTCGTCCTGCGCGAGCCAGTCAATCCAGTTCAGTGCTACCACGATGTTGAAATCGCCGCCGCTTTGCTGGATGACGGTGTCGGTTAGCCAGTCGGCGTCTCCGATGACAATCATGCGATAGGCAGGGAGTTCTCCGGAGTCCAGCGGCGGGGCGTTGATTGCCGTGCCTTCTACGGCTGCACCCATGAGATGTTGTCCGGTTGAGGCGGGGTCTATGTTGTACTGTGCGATGCTTGTTCTCGGGCTCACGTCACCAAATTCGAACTGCAACGCAGCCGAAGGGAAGGTTCGCATGAGTTCGATATGCCTGATTACGTTGGTCGCTATTAGCGGATTGCTGAACTCGACCGAGGCAGCCCATGGCAACATCATGGACTCGACTGCTCCCGAAATGTCACGCTGGGACACCGGCAGTACAACCCAATAGGGGTAGGGGATGAGTACGTTGCCCTGGGCGGTGGTGAACGAAAGGTCGGTATTGGATTGGGGGTCGAGCGCTACTGTGTTGTGGACGAAGACGCCATAGCGATTCAACCATCTGGGCAGGTTGGTCGCGGTGGAGCGTAGTTGTAGTGAAGTCCTGTCTACGGCAGAGGTATCTACCAGGAACATGGCTTTGCCGCCTCCAGCGAGAAAGGCATCGAGTGTGTCGAGTTCGGCGTTGCTCAGCGGGGCGATGGGTCCGGGAACGATGAGCACGTCTACTCCGGCCAGGTTGAGGTTGCCGTCGGTATCGGGTTGCACCTGCGCGAGGTCGTACTGCTCGGCAAGCTGGCTGGCGACGATGCGCATCTCCTGGCTCCATACCTTTTCGCCATGCCCACTGAGGAAGGCGATAGTATCGCGTTCTTCGCGTATCATCGCGTTCGCGAGGGCGGAAACCCGGTATTCCAGGCCGTCTATGGTGTCAATGAAGGGGACGACCCGCCGCTGGTTGACGTAGGTCATACTGACGCCAAGCCATCCGGTTTTTACCTGTAACTCATCGTCGGTTTGAAGATTGAATTGCTTGGGGGTGACGCCTGCCATAGCGGCTTCTTCGGTTACCGAATCGGCTTCGTCCGACGACTTGGGGAACTGTTCGACCAGCCGTACCTTATCCGATTTCGAGGCGAAGTCGGCGAGGAATTGTCTGACGTCGCGGGTTGTCGCAGCTAGCTGTACCGGCGGGTCCTGGGAGAGGTACAGGTTGATGGTCAGCAAGTCGTCCAGGTCAGCGAGGATGTCTTCGCTGGCGGAACTTAAGGTAAAGCGTTTGTCTTCGGTGAGGTCCCAGCGTCCGCCGATGGAATTTCCGAACCATCCCACGAGGATGCTGACTATGAGAAATCCGAGAACGCCGAGCCGCAGGTTGCGGTAGACGGGGGAGTGATGGCTCAGTGTCCGCCCACGCACCATGAGATAGGTTCCGCTGAGGAAGGTGCCGGTTAAGGCAACGAAGTAGAGTACGTCGCGTACGTCCAGCGTGCCGCGCGCCATGTTCAGGAAGTGAGAGAGCGGGCTGAGGTCTTGCAGCAGACGTGCTACGTTCGATGGGAGGCGGAGCGCTACGTTGGGATGGCCAATGATGAGCAGGATTCCGATGATAAATATGGCTACGATCGCGGGTACGACCTGGCTTCGGGTGAGGCTGGATGCGAACAGGCCGACGGCTACCAGCGATGCCGCGAGGAAGACGGCGCCGATGTATTGCGCCGACAGTGTGCCGCCGTCCACGTCTCCCGCGGAGAACAGGGTGAGGGGGATGATGAGGGTCATCAAAATGCCAAATGTGATGAATGACAGTCCGGCGCTGAATTTAGATAGGATGACCGTCCATGTACGTAGCGGTTGGGTGAGCAGCAGTTCGAGTGTGCCGTCGCGTACTTCTTCGGCCAAGAGGCGCATGGTTGCGACGGGGGCGATGAGCATGAGTATCCACGGCAGCCAGTGCATTAGGGGGAGTGCCGATGCTTCTCCGCTGTTAAGAGCGCTTCCGACCGGGATCCCGTTAATGGATACGGGGTTGTAGAATTCGATAACTGCGAGGGACGTGACGAATAAGATCAGCAGGATGTATCCGGTCGGCTGGTCGAAGTAGCTCTTGAGGTCTTTGCGGAATAGCGCCAGGTAGGCTCTCATGCCTAGATGTTATCCTCCCGGCTTTTTTGCTCGTCGTCCTGTCCGATGGTCAGTGCGTGGAAGATGTCCTGCAATCGGGCTTCCTCTTCGTGCAGCTCCCACAGCACCCAGTTACTCTTTTTCGCGAGTTTGAATATTTCCGGTCGCGCATCGGCGTCGCCTGAATACCGCAGCGAGAACCGCTCCCGGTCGCCGTCCGCTCCCGTATGTGTGACTTCGATGACGCCGGGTAGTTTGTCCAGCGCCTTCTCCACGTCTTTGCCCTGCACTTCGACGTGGATGGCCCTGGTGCCCCGAACGCGCTTGGAGATTTCCTCGACGGGGTCGTCGGCAACGAGGTTGCCGCGGTTGATGAGCAGAAGGCGGTCGCACGTCCCTTCGATCTCTTGCAGTACGTGTGTGCTTAACATGATGGTGCGCTCTGTGCCCAGCTTGCGGATGAGTTCACGGATGGTGATGCGCTGGTTCGGGTCGAGCCCCTCGGTGGGCTCGTCCATGATGAGGATGTCGGGCCTATGCAAGATGGCGCCGGCGAGTCCGGTGCGCTGCCGGTAGCCCTTGGATAGTGTATTGATGGGGCGGTAGTAGTATTCGGTGAGGCCAGCTTCGTCCACTGCAAGCTCTGTGTTGCGTTTACGTTCGATACCCTTGAGGCCGCGGAGGTCGGCGACGAAGTCGAGGTACTCTTTAACCAGCAGGTCGCCGTAGAGGGGGTTGTTTTCGGGTAGGTAGCCGATGAACTGGCGAGTCTCGATGTCGTGTTCCTGGGTGTTCAGTCCCTTGATGTGGATGGAACCGATGTCGGGGGTGTAGTAGGACGTGAGCATACGCTTGGTGGTGGTTTTTCCCGAGCCGTTCGGCCCCAGGAATCCGACAACTTCGCCTTTACGCACCTGGAATGTGACGTCGTTCACTGCGCGGCGTTCGCCGAACAGTTTGGTTACGTGATTTACGTCGATGGCGAAATCTTCGCCCGAAGGGATTTCCC
>JAQBWG010000108.1 GCA_027625225.1 Chloroflexota bacterium
GAAGCCGAAACCCTGACGAACGGCTACTGTCATGGCGGCGAACTGCCAAGCCAAAATGAGGATAATCGCCCACTGGTCGAAGACGGGAACAAGCCCTAGAACGCGAAACAGCACGGGCGCCTGGGCTAGTAGCGACGTGCGCAGGAAGCCCAACAGGACATGCGTTTCGGGCATGATCTGCACGAACAGGGCGGCGACGACGATGGCGGCAAACGTCCAGAGGCCCCAGGTCATGAGGTTGCTGAGAAATCCCGAAACGAAAACCGGGCCTGCGCCGCCGTTCAGTTCTTCGATGCTCAGTCCGATGGCACCCACGCCGCTGGCAGCGCACGCGAGCGCGAGGATGACGGCGCCGTCAGCAAAAGCGGTACGGTCTTTGGCGACGCTCTCGTAGGTTTGCGAGGAAAGCAGAGAGGCCCCGACGATTCGGGCAAGGAACCGCCGGGGCCATGCTACAGGTGTCACGATTTTGGATAGTCCCGAGGAGCTAGTACTTCATCTGCAGTAGTTCGACGCGGACGTCCTCGGGGCAGCGCATGAACGCGATGCGGGGACCGTTAGGGGTGTCAATGGGTCCTTCGAGCAACTCGGCGCCGAGCTTTTTCAGTCGCTCTATTTCGGCGTGGCAGTCTTCGACGGTGATGCCGAAGTGCTCTAGGCCGGTGTGGGGGATGTAGTCGGCAGGGCCAAGCTTCTCGCCGGTTCGGGCGGAGGAGATGTTCACACGGGTACCGTTGACGGTGTCGCAAGCTATGAAGCGGTCGCCGTAGACGCGGGTGGCGTCGCTCACGATTTTGAAGCCGAACGCTTTGACGTACCAGTCGGCGGCTTTCTTGGGGTCGGACGATTTGAGGTGGACGTGATTGAATGCGTAGTTCACTGGGGTCTCCTTCAACGATAGGTATATGCTCAGCAAAGCCTATGGGACGGGAGTAGGGGTGTCAAGGCGCGGGAGGAGAAGGGGTCTGGTGACCGGCGCGGACTTCGGCGACGGCCTGGACGTGCAGCAGGTGGCGGGCGATAACCGCGTTGTATATGGAAGCGATGTTGATGCTGCCAATGAGCCAGCCGAGGATGGGAACGGTGCTCCAGGTGAACTCGCCGCGGAATTCGAGGGCGGTCGCGCCTTCGACTTCGCGAAGGGTGATTTCGCCCCGGTCGCTGTGCAGCGGACCTTCGAGTTGGGTAAAGGTGACGTGGCCGGGCGGTTCGAAGGTGAACTCGTGGACGGAATCGTAAACGCGAAAACCGCCCTTCGACTTGAGTTCGGATACAACGGTGTTGGCGGTGCGGGAGCGGACTTTGACCGGCTCGCCTCCGAGGAGGTTGCCGGTAACAAGCGCGAGGATGGCCTGGAAGACCACATCGCGCGGGGCGTTGATGCGGATGTTACGGGATTTGAGTTTGACGGGCATAGTCTGTAATTCTACGGACTTGTGATATTTGTGAGTGTCGCCTAACATTACGCCATCTCATCACGAGGAGGGCGGCAATGGCAGTACTCAACTTCGCAGCACCCATTTTGCCAGGAAAGCTGAAGCAATGGCAGGCTTTTCACGACGAATTCAAGCTCGGTGGGCCACGACGGAAAGAGTGGGAGGCCCAGATGAAGCGTGCAGGCATTACGCGACAGGTCGTTTCCCTACAAAAAACACCGATGGGCGAGTTCACAGTAGTATTCTTCGAAGGGCCAGACCCTGCCGCAGTTATGAAAAACATGGCCACGTCCAGCGATCCGTTTGACAAATGGTTCGCCCTGCAAATCAAGGAGATCCACGGCATCGACGTGAAGAATCCTGCTCCCGGGCCTATCTCTCAGTTCATGATGGACTACAAGGCCTAAGCTCCCAGCCTTGCGGCTAGCTCTTAGCGAGCACCGCCTTAGCAAAGGCACGAATCTTGGCGTCGTCCTTCACGCCGTCCGCCTCCACCCCTGAGGACACGTCCACACCCCAGGGACGAACGGTGGCGATGGCCTCGGCGACATTCTCCGGCGTCAGGCCGCCGGCGAGGATTACCTCGTGGCCTTCGGCGATGCGGCGGGCGACGGCCCAGTCGAACGTGCGGCCGGTGCCGCCCAGGTGGCCCGGCTCGTACGAATCAAGCAGTGCCTTGTGTCCCGCGGCCAGCACCTCCTCGACGCGGCGTAGCGCATCGCCGACCGCCTCGTCTTCAGGACGCCGGGTGTCCACCTTGATCTGCTTGATGACGGGGACAACAACCTGCTTCCAGTACTCCGGCGGCTCGTCGCCGCAGAGCTGTACATAACCGAGGCCGCACGTCTTCACGATGCGGTTCACTTCTTCGATAGGCTGGTTGGCGAACAGGCCGAGTAACTTGGGGCCGCCCGCCCCGTGCTGCTTACGGTAGTCGTCGATGATTTCTCTGGCATCCTGTTCGGTGAGCTGACGCCGGACGCCGTGTACGAACACGAACCCCAGGAACGCCGCCCCTGCCTCGGCGGCAACCAGGGCGTGGTGTGCGTCGCGCAGGCCGTCTATCTTGAACCAGGTCATACGAACTCCCGCAGCTTGGCGCCGGGGTCGGGCGCGACCACCAGCGACTCGCCGATGAGCGCGGCGTGCGCCCCGGCGACTCTGACGCGCTGGATGTCGGCGGGCGTATGGATGCCGCTCTCGCTGACCACTATGCTACCGAACGGCACCATCTTCGCCAGCCGCTCGGTGGTGGCGAGGTCGGTCTTGAAGGTGTGCAGGTCGCGGTTGTTTATGCCCACGATTTCCGCTCCCGCGTCCAGCGCAATCTGCATCTCGTCCGCTGTGTGCACCTCGACAAGACACTGCAACCAGTACTTTTGAGCAAGCTCGCGTAGGTCTCGGAGTTGCTTGGGCGGGAGCATGGCAACGATGAGCAGGATGGCGTCGGCGCCGTTGGCGCGCGCCTCGGCTATCTGGTAGGGGTCGAAGATGAACTCCTTACGCAGCACCGGCACGCCTCTGGCGTGGGCCACATCCGCGACGGCGCGCAGGTCGTCGAGGCTGCCCTGGAAGTGGTCGACATTGGTGAGGCAGGAGATGGCCGCCGCGCCGTTGTCCACGTACGCCCGCGCCAGCGCGCCCGCATCGTAGTCGGCGCGGAGCAGCCCCTTGGCGGGCGAGGCCTTCTTGCACTCAGCGATGATGCGCACGCGGTCGCCCATGAGCGCGCCGGACAGGTTCAGCGGTACCGGCAAGTCGGCGATACGGCACTCCAACTCGGCGAGCGGCACGTCCATCTTCGCGCGCTCAACCTCACGGCGCTTTACGTCGACGATCTTGGTGAGTATGTCGGGGATACCAGTCATGGTCAATCCAGCGTCCGCGACAGGCGGGCTAGGGTATCCAGCACCTTCCTCCCCCTGCCCGAGTCCACGGCGTCGGCTGCTTTGACAACACCGTCCTTCAGCGACGGCACGGCATCGGCGGCCAGCAGCGCGGCAGCGGCGTTCACCAGCACCACGTCGCGGTGCGGCCCTTCGTCGCCGTCCAGCACCGAGCGGGCGAGCGTCGCGCTTTCCTCGGCGCTCTTGGCGCGCAGGGCGGTACGCATCGAACGCTCGACCCCCAGTTCTTCGGGGGTGGTCTGGTACTCCAAGACTTTGCCCTCTTTGAGTTCCCACACCCGCGTGGCGTCGCTGATGGTCACCTCGTCCATGCCGTCCTCGCCGTGCACCACCAGCGCGTGTTTGCAGCCCAGCAGCCGCAGCACCTCGGCCATCTTGGGTGCGATGGATGCGTCGGCGACGCCGATGAGTTGCGCGGAAGCACCGGCGGGGGTGGTGAGCGGGCCGAGGATATTGAAAACGGTGCGGATGCCTATCTCCTTGCGCGGGCCGGCGGCGAACTTCATGGAGGGATGGAACCGCTGGGCAAACATGAAGCCGAACCCTGCTTCGTTGAGGCAGCGCTCGACACTCTGCGGCCCTAGGTCTATCTTCACGCCCAGCGCCTCCAGCAGGTCGGCGCTGCCGGTGGCGCCGGACATGGCCCGGTTGCCGTGCTTGGCGACCTTCACGCCCGCGCCCGCGATGACGAACCCCGCGGTGGTGGAGATGTTGAACGTGCCGGAGTTGTCGCCGCCCGTGCCTGCCGTGTCCACCAGTTGGCCGTCCACCCGGACGCGCAGCGATTTCTCGCGCATGACGCGGGCCATACCCGCAATCTCCTCCGGCGTCTCGCCCTTGATGCGCAGGGCGGTGACGAACGCACCGAACTGGGCGGGCGTGGCCTCGCCGTTCATGATTTCGGTCATGGCCCCGGCGGCGATGTCCATGGGCAGCGACACGCCGATGACCAGCCCTTCGATAGCTTCACGAATCATGACGTGCCACCTGATTCGCGAGCTAGACCAGAACCCGTAGCCTTTGGTGAAACTTCTCGTCGATTATAAGTCGGTGACCCATTAGGTTCTGGATACCAGTCGGGCTGTCCACCTATGATTGTTGATGACTTCTGTTTCCATTTGAATGGACGCTCTAGTTTGAACTGATAGCGTCCATAAATGTCCTGCCAGTCAATTACGAAGTTGAACTCCACCGAAGGGTGTGAGCTGTACTTAGGTACAGAAGTAATTACAAAATCCCTCTCTCCGTCTGCCTTCATGGCGGACTTCCGTGCTATGACAGCGAATGTACTCGTCTTGTAAGCTAATTCATAGTCAATGTTCACAGCAGGGCCAAGTCCGATATTCTGTGCTTGAAAAAACCTGTTCATGGTTCTGCTAGCTGAATCGTATTCCTCCAAATAATCCACCCACATCACTGGGTCCAATCTATCTAAACGTTGCTCCTTTGTTTCGTCTAAAAGTCTCTCTGCAACGTCAGCTTGTGTTTTGGCGCTCTTTGCTATTCCATTTGTACTGTAGGCATAAACAGCAGTTATTACAGCAAGCGCTATCAGTATGAATAGCTCTATTCCTCGCCCTGCCGCTTCATACCTCACTGAAAGCCAAATACCCAATCCCAATAGGACTAACCCTACCAGCACGCCGATTATGTAATCTGCCTTTTTGTTCATGACCGCATCTCCAGAAAATTTTTCAACAGCTTCTTGCCGTGGTCGGTCTTGATAGACTCAGGATGGAATTGTACCCCCTCGACAGGTAGCGTCTTGTGCCGCACGCCCATGATGACGCCCTTGTCCGTTCGCGCGGTCACTTCCAGGTCGTCGGGCAACGTCTTGGGGTCGATAGCGAGAGAATGGTAGCGGATGGCCTCGAAGGGACTGTCGATGCCCTTGAACACGCCCTTACCGTCGTGGTTGATGCGCGAGGTCTTGCCGTGCATGATTTCGCCCGCCGGGCCGACCACCGCGCCGTAGGCCTCGGCGATGCACTGGTGACCCAGACAGACGCCGAGCACCGGCATCTGCCCGCCGAAGTGGCGGATGAGGTCGACGGAGATGCCTGCCTTCGCCGGTGTGCAGGGGCCGGGCGAGACGACGATGCGCTCGGGCGCCATCTGGTCGATGTCCTCGACGGTAGCCTGGTCGTTACGCACCACCTTCACCTCGGCGCCCAGCTCGCTCATGTACTGGAACAGGTTGTAGGTAAAGCTGTCGTAGTTGTCGAGCAGAAGTATCATCTCACTCTCCCCTCTCCGCCTGGTCTATGGCCCGCTGCAACGCGCTGGCCTTGTTGACCGTCTCGTCGTACTCCGAGCCGGGCTTGCTGTCGTAGACGATGCCGCCGCCCGCCTGCACGTAGGCGACGCCGTCCTTGACCACGGCGGTGCGCAGGGCGATGCAGGTGTCCATGTTGCCGTTGAACGAGAAGTAGCCGATGGCGCCGGAGTAGGGGCCGCGCTTGTCCGGCTCCAGCTCGGCGATGATTTCCATCGCCCGTATCTTGGGCGCGCCCGAAACCGTGCCCGCGGGGAAACATGACCGCAGCGCGTCGTAGCGGGTGAGGCCGTCGGCCAGCTCACCGGTGACGTGCGACACGATGTGCATGACGTGGGAGTAGCGCTCGATGTCCATGAGTTGGGTGACTTCCACCGTGCCCGGCTTGCTGACACGGCCCACGTCGTTGCGGCCCAAATCGACGAGCATGATGTGCTCGGCCCGCTCCTTCTCGTCCGCCAATAGCTCACTTTCCAGCAGGTCGTCCTCTTCGGGAGTAGCTCCGCGCTTCCTCGTGCCCGCGATGGGGTGATACTCCAGCTTGCCGTCCACGCAGCGGACGAGCATCTCGGGCGACGCGCCCACTATCTGGAAATCGTCCAGGTTCAGGTAGTACATGTAGGGCGACGGGTTGATGGCCCGCAGCGCGCGGTATATCTCCAGCGGGTGCGCGGGCGTCTCGCGTATGAACCGCTGGGAGAACACCACCTGGATGCAGTCGCCGTCGTAGATGTAGCGGCTGATGCGACGCAGCGCGTCGTCGTAGTGCTCGCGGGTCATGTTGGATTTCACGTCCGACTTGGCCACGCCGTTGGACGGCTGGGGAATCTTCAGCGGCTGCCCCAGCCTTTCTACGATGGTTTCGATGCGTCGAACGGCCTCGTTGTAGCCGCGCTCCGGGTCGCCTTC
>JAQBWG010000109.1 GCA_027625225.1 Chloroflexota bacterium
GCCGAGCTGGTAGAGGACGGGGCCGGCGAAGTAGTCGACGTTGGGGATGATGCCCTTGGTCTCGGACATGCGCTTCTCGGCGGCGAGGGCGACATCGAGCCAGCGGCGGTCGCCAACGGCGTCGGCCATCTTCTCGGCCATGAGCCGAAGCTGGGCGGCGCGAGGGTCACCGGCGCGGTAGACGCGGTGTCCGAACCCTGACAGTTTGCGCTTGGCGGCGAGGGCGGCGTCCACGTAGGCGGCGGCGTTGTCGGGGGTGCCGATGTCGACGAGCATCTGCATGGCTCCGTCGATGGCGCCGCCGTGCAGGGGGCCTTTGATGGCGCCGATGCCGGCGACGAGGGCGGAGTAGTAGTCGCTCTGGGTGCCGGCGACGACGCGGGCGGCGAAGGTGGAGGCGTTGGTCTCGTGCTCGGCGTAGAGGACAAGGGCGGTGTCGAAGGTGCGCGCGGTGATGTCGTCGGGCGGCGTGCCGGTGACCATGTAGTGGTAGTTGGCGGCGTGGCCGAGGGATGCGTCGGGGGCGACGGGCTGCTGTCCGGCTTGCAGACGCACCTGGGCGGCGACGATGGTGGGGAACTGCGCTGTGAGCGCGGTGGCCTTGCGCAGGAGGGCGTCGGGGGCGATGTTGTCGGCGTCGGGGTCGAGCGCGCCGAGCATGGAGACTGATGTCCGCAGAACGGCCATGGGGTGCGCCGAGGCGGGTGCTTGCTTCAGGATGGCGAGGACGGCGTCGGGGACGGCGCGCTGTGCGGCGAGGCTGGCGGTGAAGGCGGCGAGCTCGGTGGCGGAGGGGATGCTGCCGTGCCAGAGCAGGTAGGTGGTGGCTTCGTACGAGAGGTTGCGGGCAACGTCGGCGATGTCGTAGCCACGATAGGAAAGCTCGGGCTTGTCGCCGTCTATAAAGGCGATGTCAGACTCGAAGGCGAGGATGCCTTCCAGTCCGGATACGACTTTGTCGGGTTGTGTCATCAGGCTGCCCCCTGCTGTAGGAATGGAAGGTGCTTATCGTACATGTCTTCGAGGACGCGCAACAGGGCGAGGACGCCGGGCGGGTAGTGCTGCTGACGGCGGACGAGGACGCAGGTAGGCAAGGTGACGCGGTACTCGGGCGCGAGGGGGATGACGGCGAGCGAGCCCTGGTCGGCCTCGCGGCGGATGCCGGAGCGCGGCAGGAAGGAGACGCCGAGGCCGAGCTCGACCATGCGCTTGGTGGCGTCGACGCTGTCGAGGCGCATCTCGACGCGGGGGACGATGCCGGCTTCGCGGCAGACGCGCTCGATGAGCAGGAAGTAGGCGGAGCCGGGGTCGTAGAGGATGAAGGGTTCGCGGGCGACGTCGGAGATGCTGACGTCTTCGCGGTTGGCGAAACGGTGGTCGGGGTGGGTGACGAGGACGATTTCCTCATCGTAGAGGTGTGAGGCGATGACGTCGGGGTGCGTGAGTTCGCGGGCAAGGCCGACCTGCGCGTCTTCGGTGACAACCATGCCAAGAACGTCGCGGGAGCGGCCGACGGCGATGTGGGGCTTTATTTCAGGGTGACGCTCGCGGAGGACTTCGAGGATGCCGGGGAGGGTATAGGTACCGATGCCACGGGCGGCGGCGATTTTCAGTACGTTGGTCTCGTCGAGCATGGCGGTGCGCAGGAGGTCTTTGCCTTCGTCCAACGCCTCAAGGGCTTGCTGGGCGTAGGGCAGGAACTTACGTCCCATGTCGGTGAGGCGCACGCCCCTACCGTGGCGATGGAAGAGCGGACCGCCGAGCTCGTTTTCGAGGGCGCGGATGCGGGCACTGACCGATGGCTGGCTGACGTACAGCGCTTTGGCGGCTCGATGGAAGCTGCCGCGGCTGGCAGCCTCAAGAAACGCTTCGATTTGAACCAGCTCCATCCGTTCCTCCTAGAGATATGGTCTACCTAGGCCCAGCTTATCGCTAGCTATAGGAAACAGTTATGAGTGATAAGCATAGTCTATCACTCCAATCAAGGATTGGGGGGTACATCAACACTCTGGTCTTGGGCATACTGAATACAGAAACCTCGGTATGCGAGGGACGGGAATGCCAGGCAACCCATGCGGGCGTGAAGGTTATGTGACAGGAGGGAGTTTTCGATGGCAAACACGAACGGAACCAATGGCACGAACGGCCATAACCCAGCCCTTTCTCAAGAGATTCTCGAACTCGAACAGAAGTGGGCAAATCCTCGATACGCAGGTATCAAGCGGGATTATTCTGCTGAAGATGTCGTGAAGCTACGCGGTTCCATCCGCATTGAGCACACTCTAGCGAAGGTGGGCGCGCAACGGCTTTGGGAAACACTGAATAAGAGCGCCTACGTTAATACGTTCGGCGCCCTCACCGGCGCGCAGGCGGTGCAGATGGTAGCCGCCGGACTGAAAGCGATTTATGTGAGCGGCTGGCAGGTGGCGGCGGACGCCAACCTGGCCGGTCAGACATACCCCGACCAAAGTTTATATCCCTCCTCTAGTGCCCCCGCTCTGGTCCGGCGCATCAACAACGCGTTGGTGCGCCGAGACCAGGTGGACGCAGTAGATGGTAACCACAGCAAGGACTGGTTCGCACCCATCGTCGCAGACGCCGAGGCAGGTTTCGGCGGCGCTATCCACGCGTTCGAGTTGATGAAGTCCATGATTGAGTCGGGCGCGGCAGGCGTCCATTTCGAGGACCAGCTCGCTTCCGAGAAGAAGTGCGGGCACATGGGCGGCAAAGTGGTCGTTCCTACATCGCAGTTCATACGTACGCTAAAGGCGGCACGATTGGCCGCCGATGTGATGGGCACCGACACGCTGTTGTTCGCACGCACGGACTCGCTGGCGGCGAAGCTGATGACCAGCGACGTGGACGAGCGAGACCGCCCGTTCATGACGGGCAAGCGCACGGAAGAGGGGCATTACGAGGTAACGGGCGGCATGGAGTCGTCTGTCGCGCGCGGACTGGCTTACGCCCCGTACGCGGACGCCATCTGGTGCGAGACGTCGGTGCCCGACCTGGACGAGGCGTGGCAGTTCGCCCGGGGCATCCACGACAAGTACCCGGGGAAGATGCTGGCGTACAACTGCTCGCCGTCATTCAACTGGAAGAAGAAGATGTCGGACAGAGAAATCGCAGGCTTCCAGCAGAAGCTAGGTGAGATGGGCTACAAGTTCCAGTTCATCACGCTGGCGGGCTGGCACATGGCCAACCTGAACGCGTTCGAACTAGCCGATGCGTACCGCGAAGAGGGGATGACGGCATACGTCCGCATCCAGGAGCAGGAGTTCGCACGGCAGAAGGACGGCTACACCGCTGTCAAGCACCAGCAAGAGGTGGGCGCCGGATTCTTCGACCAGGTATTGCTCACGGCCACGGGAAGCACCGACACGGCCGCCCTGGCCGGTTCGACGGAAGCGGAGCAGTTCTCCCATTAGGTAGACGGAACGAATCGATTCAAAAAGAGGGGCTGTTCCTGAAAAGGAACCGCCCCTCTTTTTATGGCCTACTAAGCTCTAGTGCCGACTCATACTCTGCCTATACGGTGTGGGCTTGTTCAAGCTAGTTGGGATGCTTGGCGGTGGATTCCAGGTAGGTGAACTCGGGCATCCCTTTCACTCCGGCCTTCTGCATCGCCTCCTTCAAGTCGGCGGATGCATTGAACTTGCGGGCCTGTTCGACGCTGCCCCACTCGAACAGGATGGTCACCTCGCTGGGGTTTTCCGAGTTTCGGAACACCTGCGACCCCTTCGAGCCTGCCTGTTTTCGCATGGCGGCGTGCGCATCGTACGCTTTCTTCCACTTTGCATAGTCTTCTACCGGGTGTTTGATAAGTACATGTGCCATGGGTTTCCTCCTACGGTTATTTTGAAGTCTCTGTTGGTTCCTTGTATGAGTCGGCTAGCGCGTTGTCGAATCAGGCCGAAGCCGGGACCGCTTGGAAGTATTTGGCAAAGTCCTGAGCAAACTGCTCGACGGAGTGGCCGGGTCGGCCGAGGAGATTCTGGACATCAGGTGAGACGCGGTCGCCCCAGTTGTCGGCGAAGTCCTCCATCAGCTCCATATAGCCGTCCACGATCCACTCGGGCATTCCCATACCCATCATGGCTTGCTTACCTGCCTCGGGCGGTACGTTGACGTACTGCACCTCTTTACCCAGCGCCTTGGACAGGGCGGAGGCGACGTCGTGGAAGGAGATGGACTTGGGACCGGTAACGACGTACTCCTTCCCCTGGTGGCCGTCCGTTGTGAGCACCTTAGCGGCGACGGCGACGATGTCGCGGACGTCGGGCATCCCTACCTTGCCGTCCTTGAAAGGCATGTAAATCTTGCCGTCCGAAGCGACGGTCTGCGCAGCCATCATGGAGTTCTGCATGAAAAACGTAGGGGCGACGATGGTGTAAGGCAAGCCCGACGCCTTCAACTCTTTGTCGATGGTGTCGTGGTCACGGATGATGCGGCTCTTCGGTGAGCCGTAGCCGCGTAGCCGTACGATGTGCGGCTTCCCTGCCTGTTTTGCGACCTGGATGACGTTGCTGGCCTGCTTGGGAGCCGTGGGGCCGTTCCAGGTGAGGAGGAAGATTTTGCTCACCCCAGCAACCGCCTTCTTGACGGAGTCGAGGTTTTCGAGGTCTCCGACGACAACCTCGGCACCCTGAGTACGAAGCTGGGCGGCCTTTGCTTCGTCCCGGACGAGTGCGCGAACCTTCACGCCTGCACCAAGTAGCGTGGGGACAAGCCCCGAACCTATGTTGCCTGTCGCGCCTGTTACCAATACCGTTCCACTCGTGGTCATATCGTATCCTCCTGATCTATTTAGTTGCATTAACAACTATTGCATTGGCAACAATAGACTAGTTCTGTTGCGCTGTCAATAGTTGTATTCGCAAATACCTGTATCTATACTGAATCAAGTAGGAATCGGTACTAGTAGAGGTTGAACGCGTGGCAGAACACATACAAGAAGAACGACTGGTGGCCTGGGAAATGATGCTTCGGACGGTGAACGGTCTGGTTCGGACGTTCGACCAAGAGCTTCAGAAGGGGGAAGACCTGCCGCTTACCTGGTACGACGTTCTCATCCAGCTCTACGAGGCCCCACAGGAACAGCTAAGGATGCAGGCGTTAGCCGACCTCGTAATTCTTAGCCGCAGCGGGCTTACCCGGCTTCTCGACCGAATAGAAAAGGAAGGGTTGGTGCGCAGAGAGCCGTCGCGAGAAGACCGACGGGGGTACTACGCGATTCTCACCGACAAGGGGAGAAAGGTAGTAACGAGGGCGCGACAACTCCATCACAAAGGCATAGCGGAACACTTCGGCAACTATTTGAACCAGAACGATTTGCTCGCAGTCCGCAGGGCGCTAGGCAAGATACAACAGGCGAACCCTAATCTTCTAGTAAAGGCCACCAAGGATAGACTAGAACTGGACGGCGGTCTCGCCTCCGTCTAGGGAAATCATCTGGCCGGTCATCCAGTCGGAGGCCGGGCTGGCGAGATAGGTGGCGAGCAGGCCGAGGTCGCGGGTCTCGGTGAGACGTTTGAGCGGCACCTGGGCGATGCGCTCGTTCATGGTCTCGGGGTCGTCGAAGCCGGAGCGGGTCATGTCGGTGACGAACCAGCCGGGGTTGATGCCGTTGACGTTGATGCTGAACTGTCCCCATTCGAGAGCGAGAACTTTGGTGAGCATGTGGATGGCTGCCTTGCTGGTGGCGTAAGCGGTCTCGTAGGGGATGGCGATGATGGAACTGGACGAGCCGATGTTAATGATTTTGCCGTTGCGCCGCTTTATCATCTGCTCGCCGACGGCACGGCAGCAGTAGATGGGGCCGGCGAGGTTGGTGCCCATGATGCGGTCGAGGACATCGTTGGCCATGCCCTTTTCGGGGCCCCAGTCCCAGATAGCCTCGGCGGGCTTTTCGATGGGCATGGGCGCGAGCGGGCCAACGGTGACCTGGCCAGCGTTGTTCACGAGGATGTCTATGTGTCCGAGCGCTTCGGTAGCTTTGGCTACCATGCCATCCACCTGTTCGGAGTCGGAGATGTCGCACTGAAAGGGGTAGGCCCAGCGACCGAGTTTTTCGACCTGGGCGGCGGTCTCTTCGCACTGGGCGAGGGTACGGGAAGTCACGGCAACGTCAGCGCCAGCCTCGGCGAACACGAGAGAAATGGCTCGGCCGATGCCACGACCGCCGCCGGTAATGAGGGCTTTCTTTCCTTCAAGCGAGAATTCTTTCAGCATGGTTGCCTCCACAATCACACGTTTTGCTAACGTTGCGTTTTACCATATGACCAAAATGAGAATATAATCAGGGCCTTATGACAACGATTCGAGACATCCTCGCGGGGGTAGGAGCCGGAGGGCTACTAGGGTTTCTCATATGGTTCGCCCTTGAATCCCGCTCGACCGAGGTTCACAGATTAGCCTGGATTATCGTCGGGGCACTATTCGGCATATTACTAGCTATCATTTGGACGCTGGTTCAACGCCGACGACGATAGACCACACACTCAT
>JAQBWG010000110.1 GCA_027625225.1 Chloroflexota bacterium
ATCTCCTCGGCCTTTTCCTAGCTAGGAAAAGGCAAAAATATATGCTCTGGATACCTGGATTCCAATGCGCGACTGTATCAGGCTAAAGGCCGTTCCGTCTACTTTCGGACGAACTTCTGGACCCGCTGGCCCTCCAGCACTTCGCCGATATAGACATCACCGTGCGAGTCCACCGCGGCAGTGTGCGGCGCCACGAACCGGCCCGGCTCGCGGCTGCTCTCGCCGCCCCACTGCGCGACGATGCGCCCGTCCAAGTCTACGACCGAAACGCGGTGCCCAAGTTCGGCGACGAAGACCAGCCCGTCGGCGTCGATGGCGAGGCTGCACGGCTGTTTGAAGCCGTTCCACATAGCGAGGAAGTTGCCGTCCTGGTCGAGCACCTGGATGCGGTGGTTCTCCATGTCGCAGACAAGCAGGCGGCCCTGGGGGTCGATGGCGAGGCCGTGCGGGAGGTGGAATTCGAGCGGCGCGGACTTTCCGGGGATGCCCCAGGACGCCTGTAACACGCCGTTCTTGTCGAATTTATGGACGCGGCAGTTGCCGTAGCCGTCGGAGACGAAGATATCGCCGTTGGGGGCGGTGGCGACGCCGGTGGGGAGGTTGAAGGGTTGGCCAGGTTTTTCTACTAAGAAATCTTTGATTTGGCCGGTGTCGGACGGCTTGCCGGGGGTGCCGAGGGTGAGCAAAATGTTGCCTTCGGCGGTGTGTTTGGTTACGACGTGCGCGCCGGTGTCAGCGAGGAAAACGTGCTGTTCGGATGATGTCCCTGCATCTTTTTTAGACGCGGCGTTTGATGCTATATGGATGCCGTGGGGGGTTTTTGCTGCCTGCTCCCAGGATGACTGATAGTTGCCGTTTCGGTCGAAGGTGGAGAGTTTGTGGTTGCCGCGATTGTAGAGGTAGACGCGGTCTTCGGCATCAACGGCGACGCCGGCGACCTGTTTGAGTTCGTGGCCTTCAGGCAGTTTAGGCCAGTCGGGGTCGAGTTCGTAGAGGTTGGGGCCTGCCTGATAGCGGACGGTCATGTGGCTTGCCTCTTTCTTGCTTCTTGTTACTTGGGCTTTTCAGCCGCCAAGAGTGTCGAGGGCCTCTTCGATGGACATGTAGATGCAGGTGAAGATGGGGGTATCGTAGTCGGTGTAGGTGCGGACTTTGGAGCTGCGCATCTCCATGACCAATTCAAGGAAATCAGACGGGCTGTCGGATTCGAAAGCGACCATGAATTCCTGGTCGTCGAGGCCGAAGGAGTAGCTGGTGTTGATCTTAACGGAGGGGTATTTGTGGCCGGTGCGGAAGTGTTCGGACATCATGCGTCCGCGTTCTTCGGCGGGGAGGAGGTACCAGTCCTTGGTTTTGACGAAGGGATAGACGAAGAAGTATTTGGCCTGGCCGGGGGTGACCTTGAGGCGGGTGCCCTCCTGGCCTTCGTGCTTGTGCTCCTTGACGTACTGGGAGCGGCGGGTCATGGCGAGGTAGGAGTGGGGCGTGGTGAGGTATTTGCCGAGGGCGGTTTCGTTGAGGCGGGTGGCGACTTCCTGGACGGACTCCAGGCTATCGGTGCCCTGCCAAAGGAGGAAGTCTACGTCGCCGCGCATACCCACACAGCTATAACTGCGGAGCACCATGCTGGAGGAGAATTCGTTGACTACGGAGGCGAACTCTTCTTTGCCCGCTTTGCGTTCGGCGTCGGGAAGGCGACGCCAGAGGGGGTCGGCTTTATAAAAGGTGTACTTTACGAACTGTTGGTTGTCCTGTTTCGTTTGGGTGTCAGACATCGCATGTTCTCGGTATTGGTGGGATAGCGGCGGTCATTATAGCACGGTGATGTTATAGTTCGGACGACGCGTGGGAGGCACCATGACACAGCAGTACACCATGCAGAAAGATGAGAGGACGCGTGTCCATTCTCTCTTGAAGCGGTTTGGATATCATTCTCAGTCGTATAACGTCCTCGGGCCGAACATGCGCTACTTCTTTTCCACGAAAGGCACGGAAGGGGTTATCGCATATGTTACGCACGCAAGAGTGGCCCTAGGTGCAGGCGATCCAATATGTGACGTCTCTGACGTCCGTACACTGGTTGGCGAGTTCCGTGAGTTCTGCAAGTCGAAACGATGGAAGTGCTGTTTCCAATCGGTAACCGACCGATGGCGAGATGTGTGGGAGGGACTGGGATTTGGGATGCTGAAGGTCGGGGAGGAACCCATCTACGATTTGGGAAGGCTCTCATGGACAGGTAGTGACTTCAGAGACTTGCGACGTGAAGTAAGACGGGCTGAGAAACACGGCATGAAGGTAGTGGAATACCAGCCTATTGTGACGCGGAGTGAAGACTGGGAATTGCAGATGGCCGAGCTGTCGCGTCGGTGGAGGGAGTTTAAGGGGTCGGGCGAGTTGTCCTTTCTTATAGGAACGCCAAGTCTCGAAGAGCCCGGAGACCGCAAGTATTTCCTTGCGCTCGCCGGTGAGAATGTAGAGGCGTTTGTAGTTTGCACGCCTGTATATGCGCGAAAGGGAATATATTTCGACCTCATGCGGCGAAAAGAAAAAACTCTCAGCGGAACGGCACAACTATTAATCACAAAATCCTTAGAGCTTCTCAAAGCACAAGGTTACGAGATGGCGACCCTAGGTACGGTGCCATTGTCGAATGAAGCGGTAGAAGAACCGGATAAAGGGTCGCTCATTCAACTGGGTATCGAATTAGCATTCGATTCCATACGTTATTTTTATAACATCAAACCTCTTTATGAATTCAAAGACCAGTTTGGCCCATCATCATGGGAGGGCCGATATCTGACATTTTCCCCTGCCCGATTCACACCCAACATACCTTACGCAGTCCTCAAGGCATACGACCCGACAGGGGTCACTGGACAGCTCAAGCGTCAACTAGGACAAGTATGGAAGGGGTTACGATGGATCAGGGAGACACCACGCGACCTTGTCGAAAGATTGGTGCGCTAGTGGCGGAGGCTGTCGCTACGCTGGCAGGTGCCGCGCCGTAACAGCGCCGACCGCCGAGCAACTATGGGCAAGGGGATTCCGACTGAGGACATACACAATCGCCCGCCGGCATTGGCTATAATGGAACCGCACGCGATGAGAATGTCGGATAAGTACAAGGACGAGATAGAAGACATCCTGCGACAGGCGGGAGAATGGTCTACGCCGGAGCCTATACGCAAACGGCAGATGAGCGTGTGGCGGCTGGCGTGGCTCCAGTTGAAGACGGCGGTGTCGGATAACGGCTGGTCTATCACGCCCGGCCGGTTGATGCTGACGTCGCTGGCGTTGTTCCTTGCCGCACTCATCGTCCACGCGGCCGCACCGAACCTGGGGCTTATCGGCCCGTTGGCAATCGCAGGCATCATCGCGTTTATCGTGGCGTACGGGTTCTTTCTGATGAGGCCGAAACGCGGGGGCGGTACGTACCGCAAGATGTGGCGGGGCGAAGTGGTGGACGACGAGCGTTAGTCCCAGAGGTTACCGCGAAGAGACTCCACCACAGACAACCATTCATATATAAGTGGAAAGCAAAGGCCCCGACGATGTCGGGGCCTTTGCTTTTAGAGATTCGTGAGATCCCTCGACTTCGCCCGGGATGGCGATGCCGCTAGACGGCGCATTCGCCCTCGCCGCGCTCCAATTGGTAGAGCACGGTTTTGTCCCAGTCCATAAAGGTCTGGATGGTGTTCTTGTTAAGTTCGCCAACCTCTTTGAACTCTGCAAGTTGCTCTTCGAACGGCTCGGCGCCCACTCGGGCGGCGAAGTTCTTGAACTCTTCGCCTTCGTTACGGTTTGCCTGGTAGTAGGCGACGACCTTCTTGAAGGCTTCGGGGACACGCTTGGAAGGCACGCGGGCCTTGACGCGGATGCCGAAGCGGGGGTCGTCGGTTTCGTAGCTGCCGCCGAGGAAGAGTTCATAGGCGGGGATTTGCTGTTTGCTGCCGTTGCCGCCCTTCATGGCCGCGCCGTGGAAGCCGATGTCGGCGATGTGGTGCTGTCCGCAGCCGTTGGGGCAGCCGCTCATCTTGACGTGCATCTTTTTGACGAGGGGATCGTCGGAGTTGAGCTCCATGATGGCTTCGGTCATGGCCCGGCCAAGTCCCATCGAGGAGGTGATGCCGAGTTTGCAGCTGTCGGTGCCGGGGCAGGAGACGACGTCTTCGATAGTATTGGCACCGGAGTCGCCGAAGCCCATGGATTTCAGGGCTTCCCACAGTTCGTAGAGGGCGGATTCGGGCACCCAGCGGAACACGATGTTTTGCTGCACGTTTACGCGGGTACGGCCTCCGGCGTACTTGCGGGAGAGGTCGGCGAGCTGGTGGAACTCTACGTCGCTGATGTCGCCGAGAATGAGCTTGACGGTGGCGGCGAAGTAGCCTTTTTGGCGCTGCGGTACGACGTTGGTTGCCTTCCACTTCTGGAACCCGGCAGAGTTGCCGTTGGTACGGTAGTTCGCCTGCAGCGGCGGGGCGTCTACCGATTCGTCCTCGACGAAGAGCAGGGGCTCGGGGTCGAAACGGTCTTCCTTGGCCCAGTCTTCCTTGAGTTCTTCTTCGACTATTTTTCGGAACTCGTCTATGCCTATGCGGTCTATATAGAACTTGATACGCGCTTTCATGCGGTTCTTGCGTAGCTCGTCGGTGCGATTGTAGATGCGTACGATGGCTTCGGTAACTTTGAGATATTCCTCAACGGGCGTGAATTCGTAGAGGGTGGGGGCGACGCGGGGCATGATGGATGTGCCACCGCCCACGACGATTTTGAAGCCCTTGCGGCCGTTTTCGACCTTGGGCAGGAAGCCCATGTCGTGGATGGGGGTGATGGCGCAGTCGTTGGAGCAGCCGGAGAAGGCGGTCTTCATTTTGCGCGGCATGGCCTGGGTGAAGGGGTGGCGCAGGAAGAACCTCGCATAGGCGGCGGCGTAGGGTGTGACGTCGAACGGTTCGTTGCCGCAGACGCCAGCCATTTCGCAGCCGGTGACGTTGCGCATTGTGTTGCCGCAGGCTTCGCGGGTGGAGAGGCCAACGTCGGCAAGCAGCCAGAGACCCTTGGCGGCGTCTTCAATCTTTACGTGGTGGAACTGGATGTTCTCACGGGTGGTGACGTGACCCTTACGAAGCGGTGTATAGAGTTTGGCGAACTCACCGAGGGCGTCGAGCTGGTCGGCGGTAAGGCCGCCGAAGGGGGCCTTGACGCGAATCATCTGGAAGTCGGGCTGGCGCTGGCCGTAGACACCCTGCTTGAGGCGGAAGGACATGAACTGGTTGGGGTCCCATTCGCCATTGCGGAATCGTTTGACCTGCTTTTCGAACTCGACGAGTTCTTCGGGGAGGACGGAGAGTACTCTTTGTACTCGCGGGCTCCATTCTTTCGTCTGGGTCATGGCTGCCTCCTTGTGGTGGTCACCTTAGCTAGTAGATGCGTGGGGTAAAACAAAACCCCGCTGGGTCTTCTTCAGCGGGGCGAAACGTCAAGAGCACACATGTCACTCTTGGCCCCTATGGGCCGTTGCTACAGACGCAGACCTTGTAGATGTGTGTGGTTGTCATATTTATAGCTAATCTAGCAATACAGTCAACACGTGTCAACAATCAGGGTGATTCTAGCACACCCACCGGATTAGACGCTGGCCGGCTGGATGCAAACTAGTGATTTGGCGCACAATCCAGCTTGCTTGCCGGGGTCGTAGTAGTGACAGAGGGGCGGAAACACTTTGTGAGGATATAATCTCTGTAGTTAGGTGGGTATCCAGATGATTGAAGCGGGACTAGTCGGATTTGCATTTACAGCGGGAACGGTTGCTGCATTCAATCCATGCGGGGCAGCGATGTTTCCCGCATATGTTGGCTATCAGCTCGCCTCTGAAGACGAGAACGAGAGGAAACATCCTGTCATTGCAGGGCTAGGTGGCCTCATGACAGGGCTGGCAGCGACGGCAGGGTTCATTGTGGTGTTCGGTGTCGTGGGGGTTGCACTAGCATTTGGCATACGGGCTATCGGTAATTTCCTTCCGTTCGTCGGGCTAGCGGTAGGAATTATCATCGCAGGGCTGGGGCTATGGTTGCTTATCTCTCGGAAGAAAATCGGCATTATGGCTGCAAGCAGGGTGAACCTTGGCGCTGGCAAGGGGCTGAAGAACATTTTCCTGTTCGGTATCGCCTACGCGATTGCCTCGCTTAGCTGCGCGCTTCCCATATTCCTGGCAGCGGTAGGCATCGTAGCCGGACAATCGTTCAGCGCAGACCTGTTGCTAGAAACGATTGTCCACACGCTTAGCTATGGCCTGGGTATGGGCGTGATAATGGTGGCCGCAGCAGTGGGCGTGGTGTTCTTCAGGTCAACGGTACAGACGGTCATCCGTAAGATGATGCGGTACATCGAGCCTATCGGCAATCTAGCTATGATTGGCGCGGGTGTGTACCTTATCTACTACTGGTCGCTGGGCAAGGGATCTGAGCTTCTATCCCTACAAG
>JAQBWG010000111.1 GCA_027625225.1 Chloroflexota bacterium
ACAAGCCACGGACGGCGTTCGTGGAGGTTCCGGCGGACGGAGTAGGCGAGGTGGAGGTGCGGCTGGAGCCAGCGAAGCCGGTGAAGGTGACCTTCGAGGTGTCGGTGCCGGAGGACACGCCGGAGAACGCGGAGATACGGTTGTTCGGGAGCGTGGCGCAGTTGGGGTCGCGACCGTCGCATGTGCCGAACTCGCCGTCGGGAGACAATATCTACTTCGTGACTCTGGAGCGGGTGAAGCCGGGTCGGGCAGTGGGTGTGGTGGAGCTATATGAGGGTATGTACGTGCAGTACGTGTACTCGATACTGTCCACGTACGAGGGTCGCGAACAGCGACTACAAAACTTCGGCGAGGCTTACCGTGATTTCGTCGTGAGTTCGGCGGACGAGCAGCAGCGAACCGATCAGGTGGAGGCGTGGCGGCATGAGGGCATCGTCCAAATAACCGTGCGGGTGGCGGTGCCGCCGAACACGAATCCGGACGATGCGTTGTTCCTCATCACGGGGCCGGCGCACTCAATGATTCGGACGGGGCCGCGCGAGTGGGAGGCGTATGTGACGCGCCTTCCCAACAGCGAGTTTTCGTACCGGTATAACCTGGGCGACGATTTTCAAGGGGGTGACGGCTCACCGGAGACGGATGAGAATGGCACCCGGACAATCGTGGTTCAGGACAGAGATGTTGTGGTGGAGGACCGGATAGACCGGTGGGAGTGGTCTCCGAGGGTCGTGGTTCCCCAGCAGGGCGAACCGGCCGAAGTGACGATTCGGGTGTCGGTTCCGCCATCTACCCCCGCGGGTTCTACGATACGTCTGACGGGCGACGACCCTGCGCTGGCGTCGGGCGTGGTGATGCGGCAGGTGCGGGGTAACCGATGGCTGTACGAGGCGACGGTGGCGATGGCGGGCACGGGGACGCTGAGGTACGGCTTCGATAGGGGCACGTCTGCGACGGCTTCGACGCGGACGCACTCGGTGGAGGTGCGGTATACGCCGCGAGTAGTGAACGATTGGGTGGTGGCGTGGTCGGACGCGCCGACGCAGGACTTGGGAACTCATCCGGACTTCATAAGAGGGATGTATACGCCGGACTACTGGAATCCGAATTTCATCGGACAGTCGGTGCCGACGTTCACGCATATGCGCGAATTCGGCGGCGAATGGGTGGTGGTGTCGTCGGTGTGGCATTATGGGCAGTTCGACCCCCCGGTGGTGGAGTCGAGACGTGTTCGAGCGCCAGGTGTGCTTACGCCGAGGACGGAGATTATGGCGCAGGCGAAGATTGCGCACGATATGGGTCTGAAGGTGATTCTGGGGCCGCAGTTCAACATGGAGATGGTGGAGGGCGGCCTTGAGGCGGTGTGTGCGTCGCAGACAGACGCGTGGTGGGCGGCGTTCCTGCGGGAAGCTGAGCGGCTGTGGATGTGGAATGCGATTGTGGCGCAGGAGATCGGTGCGGAGGCGCTGGTGCTGCCGGGTAACTGTTATCACGTGTTCGCGCCGAAGAGTTTCTTCGAGACACAGGAGTACGCGGACGAGTTCGACTTGGGCGTCATCGCGCTCATCGAAAAGGTGCGGACGGTGTACGACGGAAAGCTCATCATCAGCGGGGGAGTCCTGGACTACGAATTCCCGGGTCATGCCGATTATGTGGGGGTGACGTCGTTCGATACGGGGTTCGGCGACCTGTCGTACGATGCGACGGTGGAGGATTGGAGGGCGATGTTCGAGGCGACGCTGGTGGCGGAGGTGGACCCGAAGTTCGAGCGCTGGGGGAAGCCGGTATTCTACTATACGGTGGAGACGCGGAAGAACTATACGGACCCGGGCGACCCCACGCTGGAGATTGTGCAGGCGAATCAGATAGAAGGGTTCTTCCAGGCGATTCAGGGACGACCGTGGATAGGCGGGTCGCTGACGTGGGCGTATTTCATGGTGGATTCGCCGCTGTTTTTCGATTCGGGTGTTCGGGGCAGGATGGCGGAGGCGGTTTTGGCAAAATACTACGAGATGTTTACCGGAGGCAATTAACCAGATGGAACTTCGAGAACTAGGCAACACGGGCGTGAAGGTGCCGGAGGTGGGACTGGGCACGTGGAATTATAAGACGGGGCCGGAGCCGATTCGCAAGGCGGTGGAACTGGGGTCGTTTCTCATTGATACGGCGGAGATGTACGGCACGGAGGAGGCGGTAGGCGAGGCCATCAAGCCGATACGGGATCAGGTGTTCCTAGCGAGCAAGGTGTCGGGCAATCATCTGCGATACGACATGGTGCTTGAAGCGGCGGAAGGTAGCCTGCGCCGGATGGGCGTTGATTATATGGACTTGTATCAAATCCACTGGCCGAGCCACACCGTTGCTATCAAGGACACGATGCGCGCGATGGAGACGCTGGTGGATAGAGGCTTGGTGAAGTATATCGGGGTGAGCAACTTCAATGTGCAGGAAATGCGGGATGCGATGGCGGCGATGAGCAACTATCCGATCGTTGCCAATCAGGTGAAGTACAGTTTGCAGGTGCGGCATATCGAGCGCGGCCTTATCCCGTTCTGCGAGGAGAACAAAGTGACGGTCATCGGCTATTCACCGTTGGCAGTGGGCGCACTGGCGCCGAAGTCGGGTGACGGCAGCGGGCCGGGCTTCAAGGCGCTGCAGCAGGTGGCGCAGAAGCATGGGAAGACGGTGGCGCAGACGGCGATGGCGTGGTGTCTGCGGCATCCGTCGATGATTGTGATTCCGAAGTCGCAGAACCTGGGGCGTATCGAGGAGAACTGCGGTGCGGCGGGGTGGCAGCTCGACACGGACGACTTGCAGGCGTTGGACAAGGCGTTTCCGGCGTAACCATCGGCTTACGAAGTATTGTGGTTGGGATACGAAGTCGCGTAGACTCGCCGTGTTCTTAAGAGTACGAAGGAGGCGATGCGATGAAGTTTTACGAGGCAAGCGCTGATATTAAGGCTAACCCAGAGACCGTTTGGAAAGTTCTCACGGATGGTCAGGGATTCACTGAATGGGATTCCGGCATCACGAAATTCGAGGGTAGGATAACCATTGGTGAGACTATCAAGCTGTTTACCGAGGTAAGTCCCGGTCGGGCGTTTCCGGTGAAGGTGGCGGAGTTGGTGCCGAACGAAAGGATGAAGTGGACGGGCGGGATGCCCCTAGGATTGTTCAAAGGTCAGCGGACGTTTACCTTATCTGCGGCGAGTGAAGGGGTGACGAAGCTGACCACACGCGAGGAGTTCTCAGGCGTAATGTTGCCTCTCATGTGGAACATGATGCCTGATTTGCAGCCGTCGTTCGACAAGTTCGTGAAGGGCGTGAAGACCAAGGCCGAGAGCTCCTAGCAATTTAAGGAAATAATAGGGGCCTGGGCTGCGAGTCGCGCTCATTTCTCAACAGGAGAGAAAAGGCACTCGCAGGTGTTCAACCCAGGCCCGTGCAGACGGGTGCAACGTGTTTCCGTCATGGTACCATATCTGCTATGGGCAATACGTTTGGACACCTCTTTCGCATAACTACCTGGGGAGAGTCTCACGGCGACTCTGTGGGTGTGGTGGTAGATGGCTGCCCGTCACGGGTGCCCATCGCGCTTGAAGACATCCAGCGAGAGCTGGACAGGCGGCGTCCGGGTCAGAGCGACATTACCACCCAGCGTAAAGAAACCGACCGGGCCGAGATATTGTCGGGCGTGTTCGAGGGGCAGTCGCTGGGCAGTCCCATCTCCATCCTTGTTCGTAACGAAGATATACGTTCGAAGGACTACGAGCACATGCGGACGACGTTCCGTCCGTCGCACGCTGACTACACCTACCAGGCGAAGTACGGCATCCGTAATTGGAAGGGCGGCGGTCGGGCCAGTGCGCGGGAGACGATAGGGCGCGTCGCGGCCGGGGCCATCGCGAAGAAGGTTTTGGCGGCGGAGTGCGGCGTGGAAATCGTGGGCTATGTGAAGCAGGTATGGACGCTGAAGGCGGACGTCGACCCGAACACGGTGACTCTGGCGCAGGTGGAGGCGAACGAGGTGCGGTGTCCCGACGCCAAGATGGCGTCGAAGATGATCGAGCGTATCAAGGAGGCCCGCAAGGACGGCGACTCGCTGGGCGGCATCGTCGAGGTGGTGGCGCGTAATGTGCCAGTGGGCCTGGGCGAGCCGGTGTTCGATAAGTTAGAGGCTGACCTGGGCAGAGGGATACTGTCGTTGCCGGCGTGCAAAGGGTTCGAGGTGGGGTCGGGGTTCGGCGGAACGACTATGACCGGTTCGCAGCACAACGACCCGTTCTACATGGACGGGAAGCGCGTCCGCACCCGGACGAACCTGTCGGGTGGCATTCAGGGCGGCATTTCCAACGGCGAGCACATCGTTATACGGGCGGCGTTCAAGCCGACGGCGACGATTATGAAGTCGCAAGAGACGGTGGACGAAGAGGGCCACGATACGACACTAGAGGGCAGGGGACGACATGACCCGTGTGTGCTACCGCGCGCAGTGCCGATGGTGGAGGCGATGATGTCGCTGGTGCTGGTTGACCACTACCTGATGCAACGGGCGGTTAAGGGCAGCGATTAGCTGTCAGTGCTTGCCTATTTGGTGCCTGCGGTCGGTGCCACGCTCTTCCCACTTCGCACGTAGCTCTTCCCGCTGTTCCCACTCCGAGCCAGGCTCAAGACCTTCTTTCCACGCGGCTTTTTTGCGCGGTTCTTTCCGGTAGGACTCGTCCAGCAAGTCGGTCACGTATTTTACCTGCAGCGGCATGTCGGCGCGTTTGGTGCCGTAATCTATCTGGATGACACAGCCGGGATTGGCGGTGGCAATGACGTTGGCGCCGGTGGTGCGGATATCGTCCATCTTGCGGTCAAGCAAGCGGCGGGAGAAGTCGGGTTGGGTGATGGTGTAGGTGCCGCCCGCGCCGCAGCATCGAGTGGAGTCGCGCATCTCGACGAATTTTATGCCAGGGATGGAGTTGAGCAGTTGGCGCGGCTGCGACGTGATGCGCTGGGTGTGCGAGAGGTGGCAGGAGTCCTGATAGGTGACGGTGTAGTCGAGCTGGCCCTGCGGCGGGATGAGTGGCAGGTCGACGAGGAACTCGTGGATGTCTTTCACCATCGCCGAGAATTCTGCGGCCTTTTCAGCGTATTCAGGGTCGTCTTTCAGCAGGTGGGCGTATTCCTTCATACGAGTGCCGCAGCCCGCTGACGCGATAACGACGGCGTCCACGTTGCTGGCTAAGAAGGTATCGATGTTTTGCCGGGCGAACTGGCGAGACTTTTCGAGGTCGCCGACGTGGGAGTGGATGGCGCCGCAGCACACCTGTCCAGCGGGCACTTTGATGGTGACGCCGTTGCGGGAAAGCACGCGTTCGACGGCACGCATCTGGGGGCCGTGGAACAACGGCATGAAGCAGCCGGAGAGCAGGGCAACGGTGGCCCGAGGTTCGCCGAAGGAGTGGACGGTTTGTCCGTTGGCGGCGAAGAACGGCTGCGGGATGTAGGGCATGGACTGCTCCATGTCGAACAGGCCTTTGGGGACGAGCTTGAGGAGCTTTGTTTTCCGGACGACCGATTGCAGGCCCGATTGCTGGTAGAGCCGTGCTGTGCCGACCAAGGCGGTAAGCTTGGTCTGGTCGGTGAGGATGTTGTTGAGTATCAGGTTGGTGAGGCGGCGACCGAGCCAGGAGCGCTTGCGGTGGCGCTCGACCTGCACCATGGTCTTCTCGATGAGGTTGCCGTAGGGCACACCGGAAGGGCAGACGGCCTCGCAGGCGCGGCATTGGATGCACAAGTCCCAGTGTTTGAAGACCTGAGGCGAGAGGCCGACGCGTTTTTCGTTGACCGCCTTCATGAGGGCGATGCGGCCGCGCGGCGATTCGGTTTCGAGACCTGTTTGGATGTAGGTTGGGCATGCCTGCAGGCAGAAGCCACAGTGCACGCACTTGTACATGTCTTCTTCGGCGGGGGCATCCGGCCCCTCGAAAAATTTCAGGGTCAGTTTTTTCACGGGCTTTGCTTGGTGCTCTGTCGTGGTCATTACATACCGCCTACGAACCGGCCGGGGTTAAGGGTTCCGGTCGGGTCGTATTGTTCTTTCATATTTCGCATGAGACGTAGCGTGTCGCCTACTTCGCCCCAGACATCGAAGGAGCTTTTGGCGTCGGCGGGGCAGTGCTCGAAGACCGCCGTTCCATTGAGCCGACCGGCCACGTCGCGGGATTTTTGCAACGCTTCCATCATCGATGCATTGCTATTCGCTGCCTCTTCAGCATACCAATTCACGAGGATAGTCCCGTGGGCCGGGTGACAGACAATGGCTGATTCGAGACCGTCAGGCGTCAAGGAGCGATTGTTCAAAACTTGTTTCGTATCAGTGGGGGCCAGTGAGATGCGTGCGCTTGCGGTGGGGGTGGTGGTTTCGTCCCAGCCGAAGTCGGCGAGCTTGCGCCAGAGCGATTTTGCGGCCTTGTCGTCGGCTTCTTC
>JAQBWG010000112.1 GCA_027625225.1 Chloroflexota bacterium
TCAGTTCGCACAAGTTCGAGGGGACGAACGGTGGGCCGTCAGGCATGGCCTAGTAGCAATAGGAGAATCGCGATGCAGGTTGTACGCAAGGGCAAAGGCACGAAGGAAGAGTTCACCAATACCAATCCAATCATTGTGGGTGAAGCGTGGCGAGAGAATCTTGTGGACAGCCCTCACCTCAATTTCGGAATCGTCAGCTTCGCTAAAGGGGCTCGCAATAAGCTTCACACGCACACCAGCGACCAGGTGTTGTATGTAACACGCGGCACGGGGATAGTGGCGACGGAACGTGAAGAGACGGTCGTCCGCGAAGGGGACACGATTCTTATACCGGCGGGCGAGAAACACTGGCACGGCGCGACGCCGGAGTCGGAATTCGCACACGCGGTAATCATGAAGTCCGGCGGCACCACCTCACCTGCCTAGAGACTTTTTAGACACCCGCTTAGCTATAATTTTATACTTGTCTTAAAATAAGTATAGTTTTTAGACAAGCACCTCTTCCGCCGGTTTGGCATCTAAGCCTGCGAGTATGGACTGGTTCCATACCGATTCCAAAAAGCAGGTGAAGCACAATGCCGAACGACGATCAACAAATCCATATGTATGGGGCGCCGTGGTGCCCCGACTGTAAACTCTCCAAGCAGTTTCTCAACGAGCATCGAATCAAGTACGAGTGGCACGATATTGACGAGGACGAGAAGGCTCGTGAGTATGTTCAGAAGGTCAATAACGGGAAACAAATTATTCCAACAATCGTATTCCCGGACGGTTCGAAGCTGGTCGAGCCGTCAAATGCAGAACTTGCCGATAAACTCGACCTGAAGCGGCAGGCCGAACGCGAATATTACGACCTGGTCATAATCGGCGGAGGCCCGACGGGCCTGACCTCGGCTATTTATGCAGCTCGCGAGGGTGTGAGCACGTTGATTATCGAGCGAGCGGCCGTTGGGGGTCAGGCAGGCATCACCCGTGAGATTGAGAACTACCCCGGGTTTCCTGAACCTATAGATGGAGCAGACCTGGCGGGCCGATTACAGAAGCAGGCGGTGCGATTCGGTGTGGAGATTTTGTCTGCGCAGGAAGTCAAGATGATTGAACGAGATGGCAATCACCTAGGCATCAAGGTTCAAACGGGCGAAGAGTACTGCACCAGCGCTGTAATCGTGGCTACCGGGTCTACATACAAGCGTCTGGGCGTTCCAGGGGAAGAGGACTTTATAGGGGCCGGAGTCCATTTCTGCGCAACGTGCGACGGCCCGTTTTACAAGGGCAAGGATGTGGTTGTGGTGGGCGGCGGCAATAGCGGCTTCCAGGAAGGTCTGTTTCTCACGAAGTTTGCCAAGAGTGTGACCATTCTGGAGGCAGGTAAGGCTCCCAGGGCGAGCAAGGCCCTTCAAGAGAAGGTAGCGAGCCGCAGGGATATGCAGGTATTCACCGAGACGACGGTGCAGGAGTTTAAAGGAAAAGGCCGCCTTTCATCCATCGTGGTGAAGGATCTGGCAAATGGCAAGACTCGCGAAATGAATCCCTCTGCCGTCTTTGTGTTTATCGGGCTTCAGCCAAACACCGACCTGTTCAAAAGTCTCTTGGATTTGGATAAGTATGGGTTTGTCGAGACAGGTAAAGGCATGGCAACGAACGTGCGCGGCGTATTCGCTGCGGGTGATTGCCGCTCAGGCAGCACGAAACAGGTAGCGGCGGCGGTCGGCGAAGGGGCAACGGCTGCGCTCATGGTTCGGCAGTACCTGGAAGAAGTAGGTGATGTTGCCCGGCACGTTTCGGACGAGTCGGCTGCCTAGCACTTCCTGTGAGTCGCCTGATGGGGCGTTGTTGTTTACGTACCACTGCCAGAGTGAAGAACACCAGAACTAGAAACACCCCAGCTTGTGCGTAAAAAGGCGAATGGAGTCCGGACAGGTTTGCAATGACGCCACCGACTATCGGGCCAATCGCGAATCCCATCGCTGACGCGCTTTGCACCATGCCGAAGGCGAACCCCTGGCGGTTGGCGGGGGTAACTTCGCCTACGGTTGCACTGGTGGACGTAAGCAGTGTGCCGGTGCCGAGCCCTAATATCGCTCCGTAACCGATGGCCAGCTCCACCGAACCGGCCGTTGCCATGAGTACGGAGCCGGTAGTCGCCAGGGCGGCACCCGACAGAAAAAGCCACTGCGGCTGAAGTCTTCCCGACAAAACACCAGTTCCGTAGGTAGACACAGTCAGGGCAACGCCCCAAACGGCGAAGAAGATGCCGACCACGGTCGCCTTGGTGCCCGGCTCCAGCGAGTCGAGAAGCAGCGGGATGTTTTGCGGGGTGAGGTTGTTGGCGAACTGGATCAAAAAGAGCAGCACGAGCACCTGGCGGACGCCCGGCGTTTTGCTGAGGACGCGAATCTCTGCCCACAGACTGCGGATGTCATGGCGGGTTGTTGATGTGTCGGCTTGGCTTTCTCTCGTTCCGAAGAAGAAAACCAGTCCGGCGATGATGATGAGGCCGGCGGATACGAAGAAGGCCGCGCGGAGACTCGTCCAGTCTACGAAGTAGCCGCCGAGGAGCGGGCCGATGGTGTTACCGAAGTAGACGATGCCGTAAAGGATGCCTACAACGAAGCCGATGCGGGCCCGGGGAGCCAATGATGTAGCCAGTCCCAGGCCTGCGGGGGGGGATGCCCCCGACAGCACCCATAAAGAATCTCGCGCCGATGAGCTGGGGTATGTTCCGGACGATGCCGATGAGTGCAAACGATAATGATGTCCCGAATGCTGCCCTGAGGACGTTGCGTTTATAGCCGTACCAATCGCCCAGGATGCCCCAAATAGGCCCCGCTATGACCAGGACGAATCCGTTGATGCCTCCCATGATGCCCGCCCATAGAGCTGCGTCTCTGTTGGAAAGGCTGCCTATCTCTGCGACGTAGAGTGGCAGGAAGGGTGCGGAGAAACCGAAGCCCATTGCGGAGATGAACTGGGCGAGGATGATGAAGCGAAACGGACGAATCCAACTCTGGTCGGTCAGAAGTTGTGTTTTGGGTTCCTCGGTTGGGGTCGTCGTCAATAAGCCAACACAAAGGCTCCGACCTCAGATCGACGAGGCCAGGGTCTTGCCCTCCAGTCGGCTATTCTACTCCCGCATTTCCGGTTAGGGGAGCGGTTTCAGTCACGAAATTGGCGGACGTTCGTGCATCCAGGGGTTCGCTTGTTCGAACGCAGCCGATGCGGTGAAGATGCTGGCTTCGTCGCCGCGCCGCCCCACGATGTGCAGGCCGATGGGCAGTTTTTCTCTGGAGAACCCCGCAGGGATGCTTGCCGCGGGGTTGCCTGCCATGTTGATGGGATAGGTGAAGGGAAGGAAGCCCCAGAAGGGGTCGGCGGGCTTTCCGGCGATGGTCGTGGGCGGTTTGCCGTGTTCGAACGGCGGGACGGCCATGGTGGGTGACAGCAACAGGTCGTATTTGGTCAGGAGTTCGGTGAGCTGGGCGCGGACGTGGTCCATGCCGCCGAGGGCGCGGGCATATTCCGCACCGGTTACCGTTGCGCCGATTTCCAAGTATTCTCTGCCGTAGTCGCTCAGGTCTTCGGCGTGGTCGGTAAGCAGGTAGCCGAATGCGGCGAAGGCCATGGCGCAGTATATGGGCCAGAAGGAGTCAAAGGGTGAATCCAGCTTGAAATCTACTTCTTCGACGATGCAGCCGAGGCTCTCAAAGGTTTTCGCCGCCTTTTCGCAAACCTGTGCAACTTCGGGGTCTACGGAAGCGTAGCCGTAGTTTGGGCTCCAGGCGATGCGCATTCCCTTCACCGGTTTGTCCAATGCGGCGATGTAGTTCTGTGGCGTCTCCCGCAGGGAGTTCATATCGCGTGCGTCGAAGCCCGCGAGCACCTGTAACAGCATGGCCGAATCCCTGACCGTCCGAGTCATGGGGCCGAGCTGACTGAAGTGGTTGGTAAGGCGGGCGGCGTTTCTACCGGAGTAGCGCGGCGTCCGCCCCAGGGTAGGCTTGATGCCGTAGATGCCGCAGTAGCTACTGGGGATGCGTATGGAGCCGCCGCCGTCGCTGCCTTGGGCCAGCGCGCAGAGTCCGGCGATGACCGAGCCACCGGCACCGCCGCTGGAGCCGCCGGTCGTCCGTTGGGGATTCCAGGGATTGCGACAAGGGTCGCCGAGCCTATTTTCGGTGCGTCCAATCAGACCGAACTCGGGAGTATTGGTCTTGCCCAGAATAACGGCCCCGGCGTTGCGTATGCGTTCGGCGACGACCGAATCCTCGTCCGGTATCCGGTCTTTGTAGGCCAACGAGCCGCCCGTGGTGCGGAGGCCCCTAGTGATTTCAAGGTCTTTGATGGAAATGGGAAGGCCGTGGAGCGGGCCGAGCTTCTCCCCCTTCATAACGGCCTGCTCGGCGGCGTGGGCTTGCTTCATGGCCTCGTCGCGGTTGAGTGTGAGGTAGTTGTTAAGTTGACCGTCGAATTTCTCGATGCGCTTGAAGTACATCTCGGTCAGCTCGACCGGAGAGACCTGCTTGCCGGCGATCATGTTTCGTAGTTCGGTGGCAGGCTTGAAGGCGAGTTCGTCACTGGTCATATCGGTCTCCTCATGCGACGGGCCGTCATGCGGCTGTCAGTCTGGGCGGTATGCTAGGACTGGCGTTGGCTGGTGTCAAGGAATCCACCATGGGCCCGGAATTCCCTTTTCCCGACGTTGGGAATGTTGTATGTTGGATTTATGGCTAAGGTGCGGTTGATGTATTGGAAGGAGATTCCGGTCCAAGTCCAGGGCATGGACGAAACCGGACAGGTCTCCGTGCCCCTTGACCCGCGGTTTCAAGTAGGCGCGGATGCTATTTCCATGTTTGACGGAAGTGCCGGTTCGGACGACTATTTGATGGCCTGGCAGTGGGGAGACTACTCCGAGGAGCTGGGAAGCGCGCGGGAGGCAGGGGAGCGGGTAGCGGAACGTATCAACAGCCGATTCCCTCAGGATTTCGTTGCGCGGGTGCGCGACCTTGAGCGAGCCAAAAAACGCGATCCACGGCCCGGCGCTGTGGACGATTGGATGGACGAATGACGACGACACAGGCTACGGCGCATCCGCTGCTTGAAAGACTGGCTGGCGGGGAGTTAATCATCGGCGACGGGGCGACGGGGACGTATCTCCAGTCGCATGGTCTTGAGCCGGGCGGATGCCCCGAGGCACTCAACGAGTCGCAGCCCGACCTGGTGAAGGAGATGGCGCGGGAGTATTTCGACGCGGGGTCGAACCTGGTGTTCACCAACACGTTCGGCGGCAGCAGATTCATGCAAAAAAAGTACGGCCTTCGAGACAAGGTGCACGAGTTCAACAAGCTAGCGGCGCAGCACGCACGGAGCCAGGCGCGAGAACAGGACTATGTTATCGGTTCGGTAGGGCCGTCAGGGGAATTCATCGAGCCGCTAGGCGAAGTGACCTACGCAGAGATGGTAGAGGCATTCGAGGAGCAAATCACCGGCCTCAAAGAAGGCGGAGCGGACGGCGTGGTTATCGAGACTATGACCGCGCTGGAGGAGTCCAAGGCGGCCATCGAGGCAGCGCAGAAGGTCGGGGGCCTGGTCATAATGGCGACCATGACGTTCGACCGGGGGCCACGGGGGTTCTTTACCATGATGGGTGTGACTCCAGAGCGGGCTGCCAAAGAGCTTCGGGCGGCGGGGGCTGATGTGGTCGGTTCCAACTGCGGTAGCGGTATCGAGGGCATGATTGAGATTGCCCGGCAGATACGCGATGCGACCGACGGGTTTGTCATGATAAACTCCAACGCGGGCATTCCGGCTATCCAAAAAGGTCTTATCGTCTACCCTGAAACGCCCGAATTCATGGCTGAGAAGTATGTTGTTCTGGCGGAGATGGGCATCAACATCCTGGGTGGGTGTTGCGGGACGACACCAGGCCATATCACTGCGCTGTGCAAGGCGGTGGGTAAGTAGACATCCGGATACGGCCCCAAATACACACCGAGGCAAATCTTACATGGCTGTAGTCAGGAATAAGCCAAGCAAAGTGGCCCAGACGCTGAGTTCGCTTGGGCACTGTATGGAACTCGTATCTATCGACCCGCATTGCTTCGATATCACGGTTGGGCTGTACGAGAAGGACGGGATTCTCACACTTCACAGTTTCAGCCAACGCCCGGAAGTGCTTTTACGGCTTGGTCAGATACGGGGTCAACTCATCAAGCTAGGCGGGCTTGTTCCCGTGCCCCGTATAACGACCAAGGCGAATTTTCCGTGCGGATATATCCATGCCCGGCCTCTGAAATTTCTGATAATGCAGGCTGTTGAGAAGCCGCCTGACTACGTTATTCCCGATGAGCCCATCAAAGACCTGCGCAGTGAACTCATGCTTTCCGCCACACCGAAAGAAGTCGACGGCAGATGGGTGTATGAGATTTCGGCTACGGGTGAATACAACAACGTTGATGGACGGGTTC
>JAQBWG010000113.1 GCA_027625225.1 Chloroflexota bacterium
TTGGCAAAGCAATTGCTAGCTGAGTCGAAGTACGCAGACCCGGCCACCCGGCCACGCATCGTAGTGACGGTACCGGGAACGGGTGGGACGGTAGGGCTTGACCTTGAGGTCATATTGGAGATGTGGAAGCAGGTGCTGGGAGTACAGGTAGAGATTCAGCAGGTGGAGTGGGCGACGTACTTGCAGGACTTGAACCAGCAACGGTACCAAGCCTACGCCGGTTTGGGCTGGGAAGCGGATTACCCTGACCCGCAGGACTTTTTGGATATTCTGTTCCACACAGATAGCGGGTTGAATCACGGGGCGTACTCGAATCGTCAAGTGGATGGGATTCTTGAACAAGCGCAAGTGCAGCAGGATGCTCAGCGACGTGTAGAACTTTATCGTCAGGCCGAGGAGTTGATTGTTAAGGATGCGGCGTGGTTGCCATTGTGGTTCTCGGGTGAGACGCATGTGCTCATCAAGGAGTATGTGCGTGGCTACAGGCTGACTCCGATGATTGTGCCCAAGCTCCGACAGGTGCGAATCGAGAAATAGCAGTATCGGTTGGTGAGACAGCTATCTACACGAAAGGGGCGCGATATGTCGCGTCCCTTTCGTGTTCACTGCGGAAAGAAGGTGCGCTTGCATTGCAACGTTTCACAACGTACTCTCCGTGTCATGCGGCGTCGTAAGCTATACGGTATGGGTAGCGTATGTGGGTATATATAGTCCGGCGTTTATTGTGGCTGCCTATTGCCCTGGCTGCCGTTTCCATTATCACTTTTACGTTGGGGACATACGGTCCTGGTGACCCGGTCACGGTGATGTTAGGCAATAGATATGAAGAGGAAACGGCTGAGCGGCTTCGTACCGAATTGGGTTTAAACAGGCCTTTTTTTGTGCAGTACGGCGATTATATGTGGGGCTTTATCCGTGGAGATTTCGGTGAAAGCCTGACATTCCGGGGAAGACCGGTGCGGGAGCTTATCGCTCCAAAGATGTGGGTGTCGGCGCGATTGGCGTTCGAAGGGGTAGTTGTGAGTGTGAGTATAGGGGTACCTGTCGGGTTTTGGATTGCTCACCGGCAAGGACGGTGGGAAGACCCGATGACGGTGGCGGTGAGCGTTTTCTTCATGTCTATTCCCATCATGGTCACGATTCCATTTTTACTATGGGCGTTCTGTCTCAAACTCCACTGGGTACCTTGTTCAGGTTGGGGCGGCTTTTTCGACGCACGTATCATCATTCCTGCACTGACGATGGGGATTCCGGGTGTTGCCGGTATGGCCAGATTGATGCGGGCGAGCACTCTAGATGTATTAGGTGAAGACTTTATCCGAACGGCAAAAGCAAAAGGACTTTCTGATTTCCGGGTAAGTTCACATCATGTATTTCAAAATGCCATGATTCCAATCGTGACTATCCTGACGTTTGCCCTGGCAGGATTGATTGGAGGCTCTTTCATAGTGGAAACGATTCTGGGTATCCCTGGAGTTGGCAAATTCGCTGTGGACTCAATTTTCAGCAGGGACTATCCGGTCATCATGGCAATCACGTTGCTAGGCGCCGGTGCTTTCATACTTGGCAACCTGGCGGCAGACCTTACCTACGCTTTCGTTGACCCCCGGATACGGTACAGGTAGCAATGGTCTCATCTGTGACAATACAGACGCCTGAGATTCGCCCGGAGCGCAGGAAAGGGCATCTCAGTCGAGCGGTGAGAAGGCTTCTTCGCAAAAAACTGGCAGTGATTTCGCTGCTGATTCTTATTGCGGTATACACAGGCGGGATTTTCGCCGCTCCGCTTTCGCCATACGACTATACGGCGCAGGACTATACGGCCATTTTGCAGGCACCCAATGCGGATCACTGGGCGGGGACGGATAGAACCGGTCGGGATGTGTTTACGCGTGTGCTGTATGGAGTTCAGAATACGGTGATTCTGACTGTTATCGCCATGGCGACAGGGGGATTGGTGCTCGGTGTCGGTCTGGGGCTGTTGTCGGGCTATGTGGGGGGCAAAACGGATGCCCTTATCATGCGAATAGGCGAAGTGTTCTCATCGTTCCCGGATATTTTGCTTATCATCATTCTGGCGGCGACGTTACGTCCACGTATCGTGAATGGTGTGAGATGGCTGGAAGACAATACGTTTTTGGACGGGTTGGTGCGTACGGGAGTTGTGGACTACTTTGTGATTTCCATTGCGTTGGTGGCGTTCGGATGGATCGGGATGGCGCGACTGGTGCGTGGGCAGATTCTGTTTTTGCGAACAACTCAATATATAGATGCTGCAAGGGCAATCGGAGTCTCTACCAAGCGTATCTTATTCCGACATTTGCTGCCGAATGCGATTAGTCCGGTCGTGGTGACGGTAACGATGGGGATGGGGACGCTTACGGGAACAGAGATTGTGCTGAGTTGGCTGGGTTTGGGTATTCAGCCGCCGAGGCCAAGCCTGGGGACGATGTTGTTACAGGCGGGGAATCTGTCAGTGCTTCGAGAGACTCCATGGCTACTTTTGGCGCCTGGAATAGCGGCATTGCTGCTTGTATTAGCGTGGAACCTACTTGGCGATGCGCTCAACGATGTGCTGAATCCACGAACCCGCTAGGATGGCTAGAGGTTTCGTTTTCTGAACCGTCCGAATACCATGCCAAGAAGGCCGAGAAGTATAGCGGAGCTAGAAACTTCGACGGATCCGAGAGAGTCTGAAGTGGCGTTGCAGCCCCCCGGTGCTGCCTGTGGCCGGCTCCCTGTCTGGTCGGCGCCGGGAGTAGTTTCGATAATCGGCTGCTGGGTTTCAGGCTCCGGTGTCGCAGTGCCGGATGAAGAGCCGATTGCTACGGCGTCTGCCTGTGGAGTCAGCGTGAATGGGGCGACGGTAGCGAAGGCGATTGGCGTGGGCCGGGCCGAAGCCACATCCGGCAGTTCGTAAGGGTCGGCGCCGAGGGCTTTCAGCCAGAGGTTATAGAGTCCGAGGCGATCCATTCCATATACTTCGGTGAGAGCTGAGTCCATTGTTGTACCGTTTTTCAATGCAGCCATTAGCTCCTGCATTTTCTCCGGTCCGAATTTTTGAATCATGTAGCGAATGAGGCTACGGGATTGGCCGTAATAGATGATGACGTCTTCCGGTACGCCCGGCAGGGTCTGCGTGAAAACGATGGGTATGAGACGGTCCGTGCCAATGGCAAATTCAAGAGCGATGTCATAAGAAAAACCAGGGTCAACATTCCCAAATTCTGCAAGGCCTTCGTTTAACCATGACGGAACACCGCGGATGACGCTGTCGCCCGCCCGGTAAACGAGGATGTGTGTGACTTCGTGCGATGCGGTGCCAAGCGCGAGGCGCCCCCCCGCGAGAACAAGTAGTGTTCCGATGTCGGAGAAGGCTTGCCCTTCCGTAATAAGCTCACGACCGACGGCAGCACTGCGAGGTGGAAGAGCTTGGAGCATCTCGGCCTGGTTGTTGTAGATTGCGACCCGAATAGGGGTGAGGGTTTCCGCACCAAGCACGGGGCCCATCTTGTCGAGAGTCTGGATGATTACGTCGAGAATCGCCTGTGCACGAGTGGCGACGGGTCCGTGGTAAGCGACTGTAACTGGGCCGTTGGAGATTTCAATCCATTCGAATCGGGAGTCGTGGTAAGGGAGTATTTCCGGGGTAGTGATGAGTGTATTGCCGGCAGAGTCCTCGATTTCGAAGTTGTAGGTTATGAACGTACTGGGTGGTATATAGCTCGCACCCGTATTAGTGCGCCAGAATAGGTCGCCGTTCACGAGCATGCCCTGTTCGAAGTCCATATACTCGTAAATCCCGGTAGTTCTTAATCCGATGCGAAAGCGCACAGCTACGGAAGTGATTTCCCCAGCTGAACTTTCTGCTTCAAGGGAAAATCGCATGCCGTCAGGGAACTCACTTACCGCGGATGATGAGACGATTTGAATCGAGTTTGTCTGCTGCGCAGAAGCAGTACCAACGGGAAGAATAATAAACGTCGCGAGGACGGCAACAAGAAGAAGGCTTCGATATGCCGAAGCTATACGAATCCGGTGATGTGATTTTGGCAAATTGTCCTCGTCGCCTTAGCGTGGTATCCGAGTAGCTTGAATATCAGTCGGCTGTCCGTCTTCGCCCCGCGGTTCCATGTCTACCGTTTGCTTTATACGGTCAAGCAAGCCGGTTGCGTTCAGGGCGCCGGTAAAAATGGTTTTGTTATTGATGACGGGCATCGGCACACTTCTGAAGCTGTATTGTTGAGCCAATTGCGGGAACTTCTGCACTTCTACTACGTCAGTCCGCACTTTGGAAGATTCCATGACTATCGGGGTACTCCTCAAATCTCAAGCAGCAAACGGGGCTTTGTGAAGCTATTGTAGCGTAGCTGGGGGTGGGTTATCCGTCGAGACGGGCCAGTTCTTGACGTACAAGCAGCAGTCGTTGAAGTGAAGTGAAGATGGTCAGTCCGCTGATGATGCCTAGCGCGATGATGAGCATAGGCGTCCACCATTGGGCAATAACTAGCGAGAGAACGAGGATGACGACACGTTCCGGTCTGGTCATAAGGCCAGCCTTGCATTCGATTCCCAGTCCTTCCGCTCGGGCACGCAGGTAGCTAACCATAAACGACCCGGCAAAGGCTGCGAAGGCCAGCGCCATGCCTACAGTGTTGGTTGTCGTGGAGTAAAACACCAACACTCCCAGTAGAGTCCCAGCTTCTGCAACGCGGTCGGAGACTGAATCGAACAAGGCCCCAAATCGGGAAGCTTTGTTTGTGGCTCGAGCAAGCGTGCCGTCAAGCATGTCGAACAAGCCCGATGCGGCGAGGACTAGTCCGCCAATGAGAAGGAAGCCCTGGGAAATGAAATAGGCGCTTGCTCCAGCTACCAGCAGGCCGCCAAGGGTGACCATGTTTGGGGTGACGCCCAGCGTTTGAAGCAACCTAGCCGCAGGCTGTTCAAAATACACGGCAAGCGCTTTTCGTGCCGAATCTCTGTTCATCAAAAACCGGTCAACCGGTAAAAGCCGGTGTAGGATCGGGTAAATATTGTGTGTAGTAGTCCATAACGCGTTTGGCAACATGTCCCCACGTGTATTCCTGGACACGGCGCTTGCCTTCTTCCCCAAACCTTGCGCGAAGGTCGGGGTCCTTTAACAAAGCTTCTATAGCGTCGGCGAGGGCATCCTCTTTCTTGGGGGGAACCATAAGCCCTTCACGATTGTGGGTCATCACAGTGCTATAACCTTCTATCGAAGTGGCGACTATAGGTTTTCCTGCTGCCATTGCTTCCAACAGGACTATACCGAAGCTTTCGCCACCGGTGGCGGGGGAGCAGTAGATGTCGGCGGACTGGAAGTACCGTGCTTTATCCTCGTGCGACACGCGACCAAGGAACACAACATCCTGCAGATTACGTTCACTCATAGTGCGATACGAATCATCGTCCGGCTTGCCTGGTCCAACAATGAGTAGCCGCAAATTCGGCCAATCCCATTTGAGGCGACCATACGCTTTGAGAAGGTATTTCAGCCCCTTGCGTTTTTCCAATCGCCCTACAAAGAGGAGGTTGATCATCCCATCCTGTAGATGAGGAAATGGCTTAGCATCGGTGATTTCCTGTGAATTGATGCCATTGGGAATAACGCGGTAGTCCGCTGGAAATTGCTGATTAATAAATTGACGGGCAGGTTCCGATACAGCGATACGCCCTTGGAGTTTGCGATTGTAAGGGATGCCAAGGCGCCTCACGCCGAAATGATAGATACGGGTCCCTCGATAGCTGTGAAAAGTTGCGATGTTTACGGCTTTTGAGTAGTGCAGGCAATTCAACGTAACAAACCCTGCATAAGGTTCGTGGAGGTGGAGAATATCAAAAACTTCTTTTTCTAGCAGAGCTTTTATTCGGGGACGCAACCAAACCGAAAGGGAGATACGAGCGACCGAACCACCTGCAGGAACGGGTACAGGCCGTCCCATAGGGATAAAGCCTTCCTCTGTAATCTTGTCGGGGTCCGAGCATGGAGCGATAATCTTGACGGTGTGTCCCCATGCTCGGAATTGGGCCGCAAGCTCGCTTATATGCTGAGATACTCCACCCGGAACGGAGTGGTCGTATGGAGAAACGAGGCCCAATTTCAATGGACGGTCCATTGTGCCTCCCCCGCTAACCCTTCCCTGCTATGAAGTCCTCCACCATCTGACGAGCTTCGGAGTCCGTGTACTGTTTTTGCGGAGATTTCATGAAGTACGCGGAGGGGCCTTCGACCGGGCCGCCTTGCCCGCGGTCCTTCGCAATCTTTGCGCAGCGGATAGCGTCAATCACTACTCCGGCAGAGTTGGGGCTATCCCAAACTTCCAACTTCAACTCAAGATTTAAGGGAACATCGCCGAAGCTGGAGCCTTCCATGCGGATATAGCACCACTTGCGGTCTTTCAACCACGGCACGTGATCGCTGGGGCCGATGTGTACATCCTCA
>JAQBWG010000114.1 GCA_027625225.1 Chloroflexota bacterium
ACCGAACGCGCCCCGCGAAGTAGCTCCTACTTCGTTGTCCACCCACCGTCAATAACCAGACCCACACCGGTCATGAAGCTCGAATCGTCCGAACACAGGAACACTACCGCCTCGGCAATTTCCTCCGGCTCCGCGAACCGCTTAGCCAGCGACTTTTCCGTGTAAATCTTCTCGGCCTTGGGGTCTCGGTCGAACACGCTTCGCACCATCTGTGTGTTCACGATACCCGGTGATACTGCGTTAATCCGGATGCCACGCGTCCCATACTCGAACGCCGCCTGACGCGTCAGTCCCAGTACGCCGTGCTTGCTTGCCGCGTACGCCGCTGTGCTTCCCGCCACCATGCTGGCGATGGACGCCGTGTTCACGATAACTCCACCGCCGTTCTCCAGCATGTGCCTGATCTCATACTTCATGCACTGCCACACACCGCGCAGGTTCACGCCGATGACCGCATCGAAGTCCGAATCCTTGAACTGGTGCGTCTCCACCAGACGGCCCGCGATACCAGCATTGTTGTGCGCACAGTCGAGCTGCCCGTACGTCTCCACGGTCTTAGCGATGAGCGCCTGCACATCATCAGACTGCGTCACATCGCAGAGGACAAACGTCGCCTCGCCGCCAGCCTTCTGAATCGCCCTCACCGTCTCGTTGCCGCCGGACTTGTCCATGTCCGAAACCACCACCTTCGCGCCCTCACGGGCCAGCGCAATCGCCGACGCCCTCCCGATGCCTGCGCCCGCGCCGGTGACCAACGCCACCTTGTCTTGCAGTTGGTCGCCCATTAGTGCACCGTCCATCCGCCATCAACGGGGATGACCGCACCAGACACGAACGAAGATTTGTCCGAACTCAGCCACAACACCACGTCGGCAATCTCTCGCGGTTCGCCGAACCTACCCAGTGCGACCATCGTCTTCCACTCGCCTACCAGTTCAGGGTCGAGAGCTTCAAACCTATCAATCATTGGCGACTGAACGACTCCCGGGCATATCGCGTTGATGCGGATATTCTTGTCCGCGTAAATCTGCGTTGCCGACCGTGTGAGCCCGATGACGCCGTGCTTGCTCGCGTTGTACGCGGGAGACGCGCCGCCGACAAGGCCCGCGATGGATGACATATTGATGATTGAGCCGCCACCCTGTTTGAGCATCTGGATAAGCTCGTACTTCATGCAGAGCCACACGCCCTTCAGGTTCACGTCTATCGTCCGGTCCCATATCTCCTCGGCGTACTCATGCGTGATAGGCCCTTCACCTTCAATACCCGCGTTGTTGAACCCGAAGTCCAGCCGCCCGTACGCTCGCACCGTCTCGCCAACCATAGCCTCCACTTCGCTCGCCTTCGACACGTCCGCCTTTACAAACATCGCCTCGCCGCCAGCCGCGCGTATCTCGTCCACGGTCGCCTTGCCAGACACCGCGTCCGTCCCATTCACGACAACCTTCGCACCCGCCTTGGCATATGCTAGAGAGGCACCCTTGCCGAGACCTTTATTGCCGCCGGTGACCAGCGCCACCTTGCCTGTAAAGTCGTGTGTCAAATTTCTATTCCCTACACTGCCGCCCAAACGTCTGAGCGCTTAGGCATTCAAACTCCAAATCGCGCGCCTGCTTGTAAGCCCACGCTCTCAACCCACTCGCCTGCGGCCACCTTCTTCCCGCCGTCCGGCTGCACCTGCCGCACGATGATGCTCCCACCGTCGGCCGCCACCCGGAACCCGTCGCCGGTGATTTCCACCACCTGACCCGCCGGAGCGCCCTTATTGCCGTTCACCCGTTCCGCCGAAAAGAAGCTCACTTTATTGCCATTCAGTGTTGTGTTCGCTCCGGGTGACGGGTCGCAGCCGCGGATGAGATTGTACACATCGCCAACCGGCTTGCCCCAATCAATGATTGCTTCGTCCTTCTTGCACCAGCCCTCGTACGTAGCCTGTGTGTGGTCTTGCTCGATTCGGGGTGCCGTTCCCTTCCGCACCATTCCCACTGCCTCAACCATTGCCTCCACGCCCATCGGGAACAGCCGGTCGAAGTACACTGACCCCAGCGTATCGTCCGACCCGATTACCGTTTCTTTTTGCAGCAGCACGGGGCCGGTGTCGAGGCCGTCGTCCGGCCAGAAAATGGTCAGGCCCGTCTCAGTCTCGCCCTGAATGATCGGCCAGTTGATGGAGCTTGGCCCTCGGTGCTTCGGCAGCAGCGACGGGTGATACTGAATCGTCCCTTTAACTGGCGCCTCCAGCATCTCCATCGGCACAATGTCCGTCACGAACGCCATGACACACAGGTCAGGCTTGAGGTTTAGAAAGGCGTCTATCGCCTTTTGGTCACGCATTCGCTTGAACTGGAAGACGGGAACGTCTTTACCGGTCGCAGCGGTCTTGATGGGGTCGGCTGGTCGGCTCTCCCTGTCCGGCGGACAGAATACGCCCACGACTTTTTCGCCGTTCTTTAGCAACGACTCCAAAACCTGCTGTCCGAATGCCGCCTGGCCGATGATAACGATATGCATGGACTACCCTTCGACTACAGTCTCACCCGGCTCTTGGCGCCTGGCGCCCGTAGTATACCTTGCCGGTTGTACAGGTGGCGAAAGGGGACAGGGCTAACCCCCTGCTAACTCACGAAGCGGCGGATGATGAGGCATGCGTTCTGGCCGCCGAACCCGAAGCTGTTTGAGAGCACCGTATCCACGGTCTTTTTCCGAGCTTTGTTCGGCACATAGTCCAAATCGCAGTTCGGGTCGGGCGTTTCATAATTGATGGTCGGATGAATGATTCCGTCATGAATGGTTTTGATGGCCACCACCGCCTCCATGCCCCCCGCGCCGCCCAGCGCGTGTCCCGTCATGGACTTCGTTGAGCTGATTGGCACCTTGTACGCCTGCTCACCGAACGCGTTTTTGATGGCCAGTGTCTCCACTTTATCGTTGATAGGCGTGGACGTCCCGTGCGCGTTGATGTAATCAATGTCGGTTGGCGCGATGCCTGCGTCTTTGAGAGCCCACCGGATGGCCCGCGCCGGCCCCTGTCCCGTCTCGTCCGGCTGCACCTGATGGAACGCGTCCGACGACACGCCCTGGCCGATAATCTCCGCCAGGATATTCGCCCCGCGCTTCTGTGCATGCTCAAGCGTTTCCAGTATGAACATACCTGCACCCTCGGCTGGCACGAACCCGTCGCGCCCGGCATCAAACGGCCTGCTTGCCTTCGCCGGCACCTCGTTGTTACGGCTGAGCGCCCGAATAACGTTGAACCCGCCGTTGCCCAGTGCCGAGATTCCCGCCTCGGTGCCGCCCGCAATCAGCACGTCCGCCGCACCGCGCCGGATAACCTCTAACGCTTCGCCAAGCCCTTGCGTCCCGGCCGCACACGCCGTCACCACCGTGTTCGTATATCCCTTGGTGCCATGCAGGCGGCTGATGTTCGCCGCCGCCATATTTGCCAACATGTTGGACATGAAATACGGACTGATGCGCATCCCACCGCGCTCTACCAGGATGCGCGCCTGCTCCTCGATGGAATCGAACGCACCCGCACCGTTGCCGATGACCACGCCGAGCCGTTCTCTATCTTCCTTGTCCAGGTCAATTCCGGAATTCTTCACCGCTTGGCCTGCAGCCGCTACCGCGAACTGCGAGAAGCGGGCCATCCGCTTCGATTCCTTTACGTCCATATAGTTCGTCGGGTCGAAGCCCCATACCTCACCCGAAACCTTGCACGGGAACGGCGCCGGGTCCGTTCGTTTCATCGGCCCGATACCCGATTTGCCCGCCACCAGGCCTGCCCAAAACTCCTCCGGCGTCTCGCCCAGCGGCGTCATCGCACCCATGCCTGTAATCACTACTCGTATTCGTTCGTTCCCCATGACTCCCCTGCGTATATAGATATTTGGGGCCTACTACGGCGCCCGTTTCAGATTCGGATACGTCTCCTGCACGATGCCCAGCACCTCCGCCCGCACTTCGGCGGCCACCGACAGCGACCCTGCCCCCAAAACCGTATCCTTTTCCCCGGCCATGGCAATAGCCTTGCGGGTGGCCTCTGCCACACTCTCCGACTCGGCCACCACTTCCAGTCCGGCGTTCCTTATCGCCTCCGCCACCTCCGCGCTCGGCCTCCCCCTTGGATGGTTCGGACGTACCGCGAAAACTACCGGCTTCAGCTTCGCGAACTCTCCTATCACCCCTTCGAAGTCGTGACCTGCCAACGCTCCAAACAGCAGTATAACTCTGCCAGGGTCTGTTTTGCCTGTCATGCGCCTGATATTGCGTATCGCGGCTACCAGTCCCGTAGCCGAATGCAGATTATGCGCACCGTCAATCAGCACCAGCGGCCCCTTCGCCGACAACACCTCCAACCTGCCAGGCCATCGCGTCGTACGCAGCCCCTCGACCAGCGCTTCGTCCGAAATCGCATGGCCCCGCTGACGCAACACCTCCACTACAGCCACCGCCGTCGCGGTATTCTCTAGCTGGTACTCACCAAGCAAGGGTACTCGCAAGTAGTAATCCTTCTGCGGCCCCTTCACCTCAAGCGTCTGCCCTTTCAGATCTGCCGATTCACACCGCCAGGTATAGTACCGGACCACCTCGACCACCTTCGCCTCACGCTCGGCGGCAACGCCCTCAATCACTTCCAGCGCCTCGGCAGGCTGCGGGGCCACCACCACCGTGGAGCCTTGCTTGATGATGCCCGCCTTCTCCCGCGCGATGGCCGCTATCGTCTTCCCCAACACCTCCACGTGGTCGAGGCTGATGGGTGTGATGACCGCAACCTCCGGATTCACCACGCTCGTCGAATCCAGCCGCCCGCCGATGCCCACCTCCAGCACCTGAAAATCCACCTCGGCCTTCTTGAAATGCAGGAACGCCAGCGACGTCAGCGCCTCGAACGTCGTCACATTACCCTGACCGCCGTTCGCGCCCACCCACTCCACCGCTGGCCACGCCTCCGCCACAAGAGCCGCAAACCCCGCCTGAGATACCGGTTCGCCGCTCACCTGAATCCGTTCTGTCGCAGCATGCATGTGCGGCGATGTATACAAACCCGTCCTGTAGCCCTGCGCCTTGAGTACCGACGCCACCATCGCCGAAACGCTGCCCTTGCCCTTCGTGCCAGCTACATGAACCGCGGGTGCCGCCAGATGCGGATTGCCCAGCCGTTCCATCAACAAAAACATCCTGTCCAGGTGGAACTCGTGCCCGTGAGACCGCTGCTCAAAGTCCGCCAGCCCCATCACTCGGGCCAGTGCGTCGGTGTAACTCAGGCGATTCGTTATAGACGAAGCGGGCGTGGCGTGTTGCTGTTCAGATGTCACGTTGCTGTCCTTAGGATGCTCCTCTGCCTAGTGATCGCGAATGGTATTCGGCATACGCCCCAGGTTGATTTTCAACGCATCGCCAAACCCGATGCGCTTCACATAGTCTAAATTATTGCGGACGGATTTAGGCTCGAATCCGAAATGCTTCTGCACCCCGTCCAAACCTGCCACGCTATCGTGGTCCAGCATTTTCAACTGCTCGCTGGTCACCGGCGGCCTCGGCAGGGTACGCTCCATCATCCACACCGCGGGACGCACCATCGCCAGCGGCAGGTGAATCTTGATAGGTCGCCTGCCCAACGCCTTTCCTACCTCGTCCAGCATCTTGTCATACGTCAGCCGCTCCGGCCCGCCCAACTCAATCGTCTTCCCCAACATCTCAGGCTTGTTCAGCGCCTCCACCAGGCACCGCGCCGAATCCGCCACCGCAATAGGCTGGAACGTCGCCTTGCCCGAACCGGCCACCGGAATGATTGGCATCAGCTTCATCTGGGCCGCCAACACATTGAAAAACTCGTCCCCCTCGCCAAACCCGACCGAGAACCGCAAAATCGTGTACGGGATTCCCGATTGCTTCACCGCCTCCTCGGCCCGCCATCGTGAGCGCATATACGCATACTTTTCGTCAGACACAGCACCGATAGTGCTGGCGTGCACGAACCGCTTTACTCCCACCGTCTTTGCCGCCTCCACCACATTCGAGGTTCCCACGTAATTCACATATTGGAACGTCGCATCGCCCTTTTCTCGAATGACCGCCGCCAGATGGACGACACTTTCCACATCTTGCATCGCGTAGTGAAGAGATTCCGGATTCGTCACGTCCCCATACGACTCTTTAACGTCCAGTCCCTCCAATGCAGCGGCGCCAGCCCTACTGCGTAAAAGCACTTTTGTGGAAATGTTTCTCGACGACAACTCCTCCACAACCCTACGCCCCACAAACCCCGTTGCGCCCGTTACCAGAACCGTCATGTCAGACCTCCGATTCCACTAAGGAATCTAGCTCTCGACTGGCTTCTCGTCCGATGACTCGCTGCTGCCGTTGCTTCTTTCCGCATCACGGCGTCGCTGCCAGTCAGCCTTAATCACTTCCATGAGGATAAATTCCAAC
>JAQBWG010000115.1 GCA_027625225.1 Chloroflexota bacterium
ATCAACGGGAGACTTCGATTCGGTAGAGGAGCTGATTTACGCCACCCAAATCGAATTTGTATCGTTCTGGTCCTTTGAGAAAATCAAAGGTATGCTTCCCCGCCTCAATGGCTTCCCTTAAACAAAATGCTTTATTGATAAGACCTACGCTGAGTGAAGCATAAGCCGGATTGAAGCCACTATTATATAGCAGATATGCGTCTCCATAGTCGAAGGCAATACAAGCGGCGACACATTCCTCATTCAATTCCAAAAACGAAAGATGGAATTGCCCTCTCTCGGCAGACTCAGTCGCGATATCTCTGAAGAACGCTTCTCGCTCAGCCGTAAGGAATTGTCGCTTGTCGTCCCGGCTGGCTCGCATCAGCTCAAAGAACTGATCCATGTCTCTGGAAAGGCCAGCCGGGCTAGTACACGTTCGCTGACGAACAGTGCCAGCCGCTTCTAATCGTCGGATTTTCCTGCGCAACTCGTGGCGTTTCTTCTTTTCTAAGCTGGCTACATACTCGTCCCAGGTTTTGGGCAGCGTCACGGCCGGAGTTTCCCCATCCTCTTCGATGTGGAAAGTGAACCCGTGCCTTTTACACAATTCAGGAAGGTGTTTCAAAGTTGTAGATGTAGGCCGGAGCGACCGTAGGGATAAGTTTTTCCATTCTTGCGAGCACAGGTAGTCGAACATTCCGTTATAGAAAGCATCTTCTTGGTTAGATACCGGTAAAAAGTCTTGATGATCGAATAAGTCGGGATCGCCCATCAAATAAATCGTTTCACCCTGGCGTATAAGTGGCGCAATGCCTAGTAACGAGTTTCCATCCTCAACAGTAAGGACCATTTGCTGAACTTGCCCACCGAAATGGCGCCACCAGATTTCCTGCCACCATGGTGTGAGGAAAATCGTATCTGCTGCAGACAAGGGAGCTGCCTTTTCCCACGCTGAACGGCTCGACTCGAGGTCGCCTATGTTGATGGATACGCTAATCGTCTTCATTCCTCTAGTTAGATGCACGAATTGAAAAAACGAAGCAACCGTTTTGAATAGCTATGGAGAACAATCGAATCTTAGTTAAATGGATGGAGCTTCGCCTCAGTTGCTACATAACAACGTATCATTCTTATAGCATTATGAACACCTGTCACGGTTTGCATAGGTTCCAACTGCTGCCTGCCTCCACGGGAATCAAGTTCAGATACCTTCCTATGGAGCCGCTTTATCACCACAAAGAATGGGGCCTCTTAGCTTTGACTGAAACTTGAAACATGTTTCATAAGAGACCTAAAATGAACATACAGTGTAAAGAGGTAGGAAATGGATTTACAGATATATGCCAAGGACGTTGAATTGAATGTGTACAGTGAAGAGTACATTCATAAAAAGATGTCCAAGCTAGAGCGTCACCTCAGGGCTTTGTCGGGCGCAAAGATAGAAGTGGAAAAAACGTCTGCTAAAGCGCAAGAAGATCAATTCGTTGCCCAATGCACTCTCATGGTCAATGGGAGAACACTCCGAGGACAAGAATCCGGCCTGTCGCTATTTGAGGCGATTGATTCTCTATCGGATGTGATGGACCGGCAAATCAGGCGGTATAAGACGAAGTATTACCGGACATCTCAGGGGCGTAGATCTGCCCGCGTCTCGCAGCGTAAGGAAGAGACAGGAGCAGAAGCTGCCCCAGGGAATGGAACCCTGACAGGTGTGGAGTCCGACGACTTCGGACAGGTTGTCCGAACCAAGCGGTTCCCAATGTCCCCCATGAGCGTGGATGAAGCTATAACCCAAATGGAACTCTTAAGTCATGACTTTTTCTTCTTTTACAATGTTGACCAAGGCCAGTTCAATGTTCTTTATCGCCGCAAAATAGGGGACTACGGCCTTATTCAACCCGAACTGGCCTAGTCGCCACCCTCCGAAGTCTCTGCTACCCTAGGCACTTCGCAGCCCAACGTTGCATCAGGATATTGGAGCGCTACATGAGTGTGTTGAATCAACAAGATCCGGAACTGTTCTCGGCCGTCGAATCTGAAATAGTTCGGCAACGTCGGAACATCAATCTCATTGCATCCGAAAACTACGCCAGCAAGGCGGTGCTAGAAGCGCAGGGATCGGTACTCACGAACAAATACGCCGAGGGTTACCCCGGGCGTCGCTACTACGGCGGGTGCGAATATGTGGACGTTGCCGAAGAGTTGGCGATTGCCCGTGCGAAAGAACTATTCGGGGCTGCGCACGTCAATGTCCAGCCCCACTCGGGTGCCCAGGCAAACATGGGAGCTTATTTTGCAGTGCTTACCCCCGGCGACACCGTCATGGGTCTTCGACTCGACCAGGGAGGTCACCTGACGCATGGTAGCCCCGTGAACTTCTCCGGCAGGTACTACAACTTCGTTTCCTACGGCGTGGACCGCGAGAGCGAACTTATGGATATGGGTGAAGTCCGCAAGCTTGCCCGAGAGCACAAACCCAAGATTATCGTCACCGGCGCGACTGCGTATCCACGCATCATAGACTTTCCTGCGTTCCGAGAGATTGCCGACGAAGTCGGAGCACTCCTCATGGTGGATATGGCGCATATCGCAGGGCTTATTGCTGGCGGTGAGCACCCTTCAGCGCTTCCCTATGCAGACATCGTCACCTCAACCACACACAAAACACTTCGAGGCCCACGCGGCGGAATGGTTCTTACCAAAAGCGAAGACATCGGTAAGGAGATAGACAAAGCGGTGTTTCCCAGAATGCAAGGCGGCCCACTCATGCACGTCATCGCTGCCAAGGCCGTTGCCTTCCGTGAAGCACAGCAGCCGGAGTTCAAGAAATACCAGAAGGGTATCCGGGCCAACGCCCATGCCCTCGCCGAAGAGCTGAGCGCAGGAGGTGTCCGGCTTGTCTCAGGCGGCACCGATAATCACATGGTTCTGTGTGACCTTACACCACTGGACATTACCGGCAAGGACGCCGAAGAGGCGCTGGGAAGGGCGTACATCACTGTCAACCGGAACGCCATACCCTACGACCCTAAACCGCCGCGTGTGACCAGCGGGCTACGGCTGGGTACACCTGCCATCACATCGCGTGGATTCGGCGTTGAAGAGACAAAACAAGTCGCGAAGCTTATCTTGAAAGTGATAGGAAATATTGGTAATGAGTCTATTGAAAAACAAGTTCAGGACGAAGTCCAAGGACTCACGTCAGGTTTTCCGGTGCCGGGTATAGACAGCTAGACTATAAGCTAATCTTCGCTTACGATCTTACCGTCTGGGGATAGCAGGAATCTGAACAGGTCGCTATCAGTAGGTAGCACTACTGTGGAATTCGCTGTCAAGAATATTCTGTATGCATCCAGGCTCCTCTGGAACGCATAGAACTCGGGATCCTGCTCAAGCGCTGCAGCGAATATCGCTACGGCCAACGCTTCACCCTCACCTCGGAGTTGCTGCGCGTCTCGTTCCGCCTCAGCAAGGACAATCGTCGCCTGTTTATCTACATCGGCTCTGATTTCCAAGTCGCGTTGTGCGCCTTCTGCCCGCTCCTGGTCGGCGATACGTTTACGTTCAGCTTCCATCCTTGCGTAGATGCTGGTTGCTACTTCAGGGGGGAAGTCTGCTCGGCTTATTCGCACATCATCCAATTCGATGCCGAACTCGGCGACTTGCGACTGAGAGCGATCCCTAACCCGGTTCATTATTTGCTCGCGGTTTTCACTGATGATTTCCGACTGCTCATCCTGCGCAATTTCGCTTCGCAACTCCGAGGCGATAATGTCTGTGGAGCGTGTTGCAGCGCGTTGCACGTCACGGACACTCTCTCTGAATCGCAACGGGTCGGTAATCCGAGCGATTGCAAAAACGTCAATAATCAACCGGCGCTTATCGGAAGTTAGAAGCGAGTCGGCCGGGGCGTCAAACAACGCGAGTCGGTTGTCGTAATAGTCCACTGTGTCAACAAACGGCGTCTTCATATAGAGTCCAGGTTTGGAAATAACACGCTGGGGGTCACCGAAGCGTGTTACCAGTGCAAATTGCGTCTGATCAACGGTAAAGAACGCCTGCGGTGCGAAAATGCCGGTCAGGATAACCAGAACCACGAATGCTATAGCCGCGACGCGAATGTTCATGGCGTCACCGTTCCCGGGGTCGTACTGCTTCCACTGCCAGTCAACGGAAGGAACGGGAGAATCCCACTGCCGGTTTGGGGCGGGACGATAAACTTGGTGATGCCCGGCAGGATATCCTCCATAGCTTCGAGATATAGTCGCTGACGGGTTACATCGGGGGCCTTGGAATATTCCTCAAGAACGCTGAGGAATCGCGAGGACTGACCTTCGGCTAAAGCCACCTGTTCCTGTTTGAATGCCTCGGCTAGTTCTCTGATTCTTCGTGCCTCACCGTTAACCCTTGGTAATATATCCGCCTCGTATGCCTGAGCTAAATTGATAAAACGTTCTTTATCCTCGCGTGCCCGGACAACATCATCAAATGCGTCCTGTACTTGCGAAGGTGGTCGTACATTCAACAACCGCACCTCACGCACCCTGATACCCGTGTCATACTCGTCCAGAAGCGCCTGAAGCAAAACTCGGGTCTCAGCTTGCACCACTTCCTTCTCAGTCGTGAGCACATCGTCAATAGCTCGCTGACCGACGATTTGCCGTAGTGAACTTTCGGCTGCGGCATGGATAATCGTATCGTCCGGGTCAACAACTGCGAAGAGGAATTTTTCTAAATCCTTGATGTCGTACTGCACTAGCAACTGGACATCAACAATGTTTTCATCACCCGTAATCATCAGAGATTCTTCTAGTACAGGCGTAGAGCCCCTGAATCCAATCTCCAACCTGCGAACCTCGTCAACACTCACAACGTTTCGAGTGCCGATTGGTGCGGGCCAGTACCAATGCAGTCCCGGGCCACTTCCGCCAATGAAAGCACCGAGTGCCTTCGGCTCGTATGTTCCGAAATGCCGTATTGCGGCTCGTTCACCAGGTTGGACGGAGTAAAATCCGGTCGAAAGCCAGATAAGAGCAGCAAGTCCGAAGATGAAGAAGATAAGCAATCCTAACGGGTCGCGACTGCTCCCGCCAAGTTTGAACCTATCTAGCCAAGCCTTAATACGCCCGAGGATTTCATCGAGCTTTATTTCAGGTTCTTCCTGGCGTCGTTGCATTCCGAATATCTGAATCTTCATTGAACAGTCCGGCCATGGTACCACATGGTAGCTAGGCTTCGGTAGTTAAGTAGGTGCATAGCCCGTATACACAGCGCTCTGATAGAAGAACGGTAAATCTTCAAAATGGATAGCGGCGGAATCCTGTAGCTGCTCTAATTTCCCTAAAAACTCAGCATATGTCGAGATGCCAGCCATTGACTGCATGAACGTCGTCAAATCTCCCGATAGCCGCCGAAACTCTCGCATCTGTTCGCCGATAGGACTTGAAGAAGTAGGACTTTCAGCGTACGTACCATAAAACGCAAAATATGCTTGATTTAACTTTCGGATGAGGTATCCGTTCTCTACGAACAACAGCCTTTGCTGCTCCATGTAAGCCTCTGCCTCTTCAATCCGGCCCTCCTCCAGTAATCGGTCAACCTCCGTCCGTGTTTGTCTCATCTCGCTGTTAAAGTCGAATTGGGCCGGGTTTTCCTGTTGCTGATTATCTTCCGTTATCACACTCTCGGCCGACGGCTCGATATGCCCGCCCAGAAGCAAATACGCGAGGTCGCCAATCTCCCGTCCCGCGATATCCGCGAACGTCTCGTTCAACGTCTGCATATCTCCGTTCTTGAAGTAGGTTTGTCCCAATGGTCGAAATGCCAAATAGTGATGTACCCACTCGTGTGCCCCTAATTGGAGTACGAATCTCAACGAGCGATCGTTGAGTACGAAAGCTGGATACGTCGCCAGTCCGCCAATACCGGTGACCAACGCAGATAAGTTCTCTTCTTGGAGAATAGTATTCTCGATGACTACACTGGCTTCGGTTGTGATGTCAGACGAAAGCAACACGTCGCCAGCCCGCAGAATCTTATCCCGTGGAGACGTTACCAGTAGCTTCGGAGGCTCGGTCAGCCGAATATCAACGGGTGGGAAAATGAACCCGCCCACGGAAGCCATGCCCAATCCAGCGACCACAGAGCTTATCGTCGATTCCAGCACCTCCTCCACCGCAGCCCGTTTCCCCTCGCGGTCGCTGTTAAGCGATTGCAGTTCAGCAGTCAGCGAAGCCGCTTCTACAGCATCAGGTTCCTGCTGTACCGATAGACGGGCTAGTCCTGCGGAACGTTGTCGTGCGGCCTCGCTCAATTCAAAGTAGTTTTGGATAAGTTGGAGTCGTCCCTGCTCGGACTCGGGTAGCCAAAGTGTCTGGGCCACGAAACGGTGTACCCACTTATCAAGGAAATTGCT
>JAQBWG010000116.1 GCA_027625225.1 Chloroflexota bacterium
CGCCGCGGCCGTCCTCGCCCCGTGCCAGGGCGTCGAAGCCCTCGTTGATTTCCTCGAGTTTGTACCGGCGCGTCACCAGACTGTCCAGATCGAGCTTGCTCTTGAGGTAAAAGTCCACGATTTTCGCGAACGACTCATGCGGGCTGGCCGAGCCGTAATAGCTGCCAACAAGAGTTTTCTGACCTCGTACGAGGTCCACCATATTGATAGGAGCCGTCGCACCTTCCGGTGCCAGACCCACTAGGATAGCCGTACCTGTTCTACGCAGCGAAGCCACCGCAGCCGCGGTCGTGACTGCGCCGCCGAAGCTGTCTATCGCAACGTCTACTCCACCGTCCGTAAGCTCATGGATGGCCTTCACCGGGTCCTGCTCGCGTGAGTTGATGACGTCCGTCGCCCCGAACTTATAGGTGAACTCAAGCTTGTGGTCGAAGATATCCACGGCGATGATACGCCGTGCGTTGATGAGTTTTGCTCCCTGAATGACGTTCAGGCCAACGCCTCCGCACCCGAACACCGCAACCGTCGAACCTGCTTTCACCGCCGGATTGTTGATGACCGCACCGACACCCGTGGTGACACTACACCCGATAAGCGCCGCGATTTCCATCGGTACCTCGGCAGGAATAGGATGGCACGCCTGCTCCGGCACTACCAGCGTCTCCGCGAACACTCCTATTTTCGCCATCTGAAAAATATCCTCTTTGCCTTTGTGCAAGCGGGAGGTTCCGTCAAATAGCCGCGCGCCGGTCTTGCGATTCGTATCGCACAGGTTAGGAAACCCTGTCCGGCAGGTGCGGCAGTGCCCGCAGTTGGACACGAACGAAAGGATGCACCGGTCACCCGGCTTCACCCTCGTCACACCCGGCCCGACTTCGACCACCGTGCCCGCGCCTTCGTGGCCCAGCACGATGGGCATGGGCAGCGTACCTACGCCCGTCATGATGTGGTGGTCGCTGGCGCACACGCCCGACGCGCCGGTCTTGATGCGCACCTCGCCCATCTTGGGCGGGTCCTGTTCCAAGTCTTCGATAACCAACGGTTTGTTCGCTTCGTACAGTACTGCGGCCTTCATGTGTTCCTCCGGAAATGACATCTCAAATGAACTCTACCACCGCGTTTATCTACTGTCATCTGGCGTGAATATGTGCTGTACCATAGTGCGGATATGAACACTTCGACCAAAGAACGGCAGATGTGCTCGCAAACGACACGTTCGCTGGGCGAAGACCCGGTCGGGTCGGTGCCGAGTTGGGAAAGATGCCTGGGCACAGAGTTGCCCGGGCCGTGGGAGGCGGACGTAACGCGGTCGCGGCATTTTCCGGCGGTTTTAAATGATGCCCTGGTTGGGGTCGAAAAAAACGGACCGGCGACGCGGTTGCAGTGTATTTTGCCGGATTCGGAGTATTCGATTCCGAGTTTTACGAGAATACTTCTTTTTTCTCGTCAAAACAGACTGTTTTCTGAACACGAACGGTTGGAATATCTGGTTCCCGATGAGGAAGCGGGGAAGTTTGCCGCGGAGTTGCTGCGAAGTCCGACGCCACCTATCGAATATCGGGTGCAGGATGAGGGGGTGCGGGATGTGCTGGTGTGTACGCACGGGAGCAGGGATGCCTGCTGTGCGACGTACGGTTTCCCGCTGTATAAGGCGCTGCGTGAGCGGGCTGAGGAGTTGGGGATACGGGTGTGGCGGACGAGTCATACGGGCGGGCACCGGTTCGCGCCGACGCTTATCGATATGCCGGGCGGGCACTACTGGGCACATTTAGACATCAATTCGCTTGAGTCTGTGCTTGGGCGAAAAGACGATGTGGCAACGTTAAGGCAACATTACCGCGGGTGGGCCGGGGTGTCCGGTGCACCGGCGCAGGCGGCGGAACGTGAGGTTTTTCTTCGCGAGGGTTGGAAGTGGCTGGACTATCTCAAGTCTGCGGCGACAACTGAAGCGGACGGGCGGTACGAGGTCAGCATCGAGTATGCGTCACCGGACGGTTCGGAGAGCGGGCGGTACGAGGTTTTGGTTGAGCAGGCCGGGGTGGTGCCGCTGCCGAACTGCATGTCGGAGGGAGCGAAGGGCGACGTGCCGCAGTACCGGGTCGCGGAGTTACGGCGAGTCTAGTCGAGTGTGAGGCCGCTGGCGCGGAGCCATTCGATGGTACGCTTGAGGCCGTCTTCGATGGAGACTTCGGCCTCCCAGCCCAGCAGTTTTTGGGCGAGCGTGCAGTCGAGCACGATGTGTTTGACGTCGCCTGCACGCTCGGGGCCATGCTTGGCTTTCTTCTTATAGCCCGTTTGTTTAGCCATTGTTTTGAAGAGGTCGTTCACGGAGAGTCCTCTGCCCGACCCGATGTTGACGGTGAGGGGCTTATCCGAAGACAGGGCTTTGACGACGGCGCGGGCGACGTCCTGCACGTAGACGAAGTCGCGGGTCTGCTCGCCGTCGCCGAAGATGGCGGGTTCGCCGCCGTGAATCATGCGCAGGCCGAAGATGGAGACGACGCCTGCCTCGCCGTTAGGGTCCTGGCGGGGGCCGTAGACGTTGGCGAGACGCAGGGTTTTCAGGGGGATGGAATCGGGCAGGAGCATGTTTAGGTAGGCTTCGAGCGTCCACTTGCTGAGGCCGTAGGCGCTGATGGGCCGGATGGGGTGGTCTTCGTCGCAGGGGAGGTAGTCGGGCCGGCCGTAGAGAGCGCCGCCGGTGTTGATGTAGACGAACTGCTTGCATCCGGACTCGACGGCGGCGGTGAGGACGCTTAATCCCGAGACGATGTTGGTTTCCGCATCTATGACGGGGCTGCGCATGGAGACGGAGACGGAGGCCTGGGCGGCGCAGTGAACGATGGCATCGGGCTTGAACCTGGCGGCTTCGCGGCGGAAGCTGTACCCGCCGATACCAAGCTCGAGCATGTCGACGTTGGCCGGGAGGTTTTCGGCGTGGCCGGAGGACAGGTCGTCCACCACCAGCACCTTGTGGCCGGTATCAACCAGCGCATCGACGATGTGCGAGCCGACAAAGCCCGCCCCTCCGGTTACCAGTACGTTCTTGCTCAGGTCAGCCTCCTACAGCGGTTCAGTCTAATTGTAGCCTAGCGCCGCCGAATAAGAATGCCAACACCTAGCAACCTGGGCAAAATCCTCCAATTGGGTTCTCAACCGGGACAATGACCCACCAGATAATGAGAAGGATGACTATCACAAAAGATAAGACCATTATGAGGGCACCATATAAGCAACCATCTTTGTTAGGTTCATCCTCGGAAATTCCATGTAGCCAATAACCAATCAAGTACAGCGCGATGCCTGACAGACCACCAAGCAATAGCGAAATAAATATCTGCCATGCTCCACTCTTGAATCCGGGATTCCGAAATAGCTCTTCGATAATAAAGGCGATAAGTGCAATAGGAATACCGAACAGGAACCAGAGGTTGTGTTTGCGCGGGGGACTTTCTTCCATCGTTCGCCTCCGCGAGAAGGTTGCCGAAGGATAGCACGAGTGTGTCAGGGAGATAAGTGTCATCGTAGTTGACCCTTCCCCTGCCCGCTGCTAGACTCGCGCCACTTCCGGATATCGAGTCTTAACACCAACAACAGGACGAAAACATGGTTGAACTGCTTATCAAGAACGGCCTCATCATTGACGGGACGGGCAGCGCCGGGTACTACGGCGCGGTGTCGGTCGAGGACAACCGCATCGCCATACACCGGGGTGACGTCTCCGCCATACAAGCCACGAAAGAGATAGACGCTGCGGGGAAGGTGGTGTGTCCGGGGTTCGTCGACCTGCACTCGCACGCGGGGCTGACGATACTGGGCGCGCCGCACCACGACCCCAAGGTGCGGCAGGGGGTGACGACGGAGCTTGTAGGGATTGACGGCATCTCGCACGCGCCGTTCCGGTCGAAGGAGGAGCTGAACCGGTACATCTGGCTGGACTCCGGCCTGAACGGGTATCCGCCGCAGGAGGCTGACTGGCTGACGGTGAGCGAGCACCTGTCGCGGTACGACGATACGGTGGCCATCAACATGGCCATCATCCTGGGGAACTCGCCGATACGCATCTGGGGCGTGGGCTGGGACGACAAGCCGGCGACGAAGAAGCAGATGGAGGACATGAAGGCGGCGACGCGGGAGGCGCTGGAGGACGGCGCGTTCGGGATGTCGACGGGGCTGGACTACCCGCCGGGGTCGTACGCGAGCACGGAGGAGCTTGTCGATCTGTCGAAGGTGGTGGCGAAGATGGGCGGGTTCTACCACACGCACACCAGGGCGGCCCTGAAGCCGAAGGGCGTGCTGGCGCCGTGGGAGGAGGCGATCGAGATAGGCGAACGGAGCGGCATCCCCATCCACCTCACGCACTACCGGCAGTCGTACCAGGGCGACGGGAGTCACCTGGATTATCTCGGCCTGGTGGAGGACAACCGGGCGCGGGGCATGGACGTGACGTTCGACTGCTATAGCTATCCGTACTCGGGGACGTCGGCGGTCATTTTGCTGCCGCACTGGGCGAAGGAGGGCGGGCCGGAGCGGCTGATGGCGGCGTTGGGCAACGCGGGCGACAGGGCGAAGATGAAGCGGGAGATGCAGTCGCGGTCGGATGTGCCGGCGCTGTGGTCGCAGGTGTGGCTGACGAACCTCAACAATCCGAAGAACAAGCGGTACGACGGGAAGTCCATCGCGGAGATAGCCGAGCTGCTGGAGAGGGACGCGGCGGATGCGCTGATGGGGCTGATACATTCGGAGAACCTGGGCGTGAGTATGGTGGGACTGGGCACCAACGCCCATACGCTGCCCGCGTTCGTGTCGCACCCGTACGGGATGATTGCGAGCGACGCGATACTGTTCGGCGAGTACCCGAACCCACGCACGTACGGGTGCTTCCCGGTGGTGCTGGCGGAGTTCGTGCGGGCGGAGAAGCATCTGAAGCTGCCGGAGGCGATCCGCAAGATGACGTCGTTCCCGGCGCAGCGGCTGGGTCTGCCGGACCGCGGAGTACTGCGGGACGGCTTCAAGGCGGACATCGTGGTGTTCGACCCCAAGACGGTGAAGGCTCCGGCAACGAAGCTGAACCCCAAGCAGTATCCGGTAGGCATCGAGCACGTGGTGGTGAACGGCGAGGTCGTGATTCAGGACGGCGAGAACACGGGCGCGCTGCCGGGCAAGGGATTGCGACGTGGAAAACCGTCTTTGTCCTAATCTAGTTTTGGCCGCATGCTTGCGGATATGGTGAGAGGCGCTACAATGTCGCATATCCATGCGGGCAGATTTCCCGATTTTCGACCAATGAACCGACTATTTATTGAAGAAAGCAGGAGGATTCCATGACGAGCGCAAAACCTATGGATACGGCTTGGGGCGCCCTTATCGATGCGCCAAAGGCAGAACGAGAATCCCAGATGAAGCAGCGGTACACCGAGCTTGCCAAACTTCCCGAAGATCAACGCATCAGCAAGCTGGTCGAGATGGCCCGGGCAGAATATACCCTCGTTGCCGAAAAGCTCCGGGAGTTCGCCATTTCACGGTATGAGTCGTGGCTGCTCCTCGACCCCGAGGCCGCCCGGCAAATTGCGCGGGACTATGACACCGCGATGTTGCAGATGAACAGTTCGGCGGCTATGCACCGCGTCGCTTTGGCTCAAACCCTGGCGAGAGAATTCGATGCAGAGGCCCGCGAGAGGCTTGACTCGATCATCCCTGAGCACTTTGGCACGTTCGCAGCGGAAGCTCAGGCACGCAGCAAGGTGCTGGGCCGGCCTTCAAAGAATCGAGTAATTGAAGTAGAGGAGTAACCACTCCCGATAGCGACGCTACAATACAAACACAGGTCTTTGGAGCGGGTGATGGGATTCGAACCCACGGCCCTCTGCTTGGGAAGCAGATGCTCTACCCCTGAGCTACACCCGCTCGCATCGCCTCTCGACATGAACGTATAGGCATCACATCGTGAGGGAACTGTCGGGATTGTATCAATATGGCCAGCACATACTCAAGCTGACCTAGTGTTTTCTTCTTGACACCCTATCTGCACGCACATATACTCAGCCAACAGCGCGATGCCATCGGTGCGCACGAATTCCAACAGAAGGCCATTACCCAAGCCGTAGATACCTACGCATGGGCCTGTAGCTCAGTCGGTTAGAGCGCGGTCCTGATAAGACCGAGGTCCTTGGTTCGATTCCAAGCAGGCCCACCACCTTGTACCAACTGCCCAGAGACACGGAATTTGCAGGGTTTCATCTTGACGCGTACCTTGAGTTACTAACAATCGTCGTTGTTGAATGTCCCGTCAGGCATTTCTGTTCTGCAAAAGATCGCATCTTCGAACACAGCCTCTTCGATATCAGCAAACATAAATGACGCGTCCGTGAGGTCGGCTCCACTGAA
>JAQBWG010000117.1 GCA_027625225.1 Chloroflexota bacterium
CGCCACGGCGATGACTACGCCTTCCAGGGTCTCGGAGCCTGCCGTTTCGTGCCGCTCATCGGCGAGGACGCTTGGTCTCCCGAAGAAATCCGTGACCGGTCTGAAGGATTCAATCAGTAGGCCGGTTATCCCATAAAAGGCCGCTAAACGGGCTATTTGATTTCACTGTTTTGTAGCCGTCCTGCTATACTTATGATGTCGAAACAGGCTTGATTTTCGAGGGATATGTGACTACAACAACCGCGACCGACTATGAAGTAGTGATTGGGCTGGAAGTCCATTCCCAGCTTCTCACCCAGAGCAAGATGTTTTGCTCGTGTAGCGCCGGTTATCAGCAAGCAGAACCCAATACCGTCGTCTGTCCCGTGTGCATGGGAATGCCGGGCGTTCTTCCTGTAGTGAACCGCAAGGCGGTGGAGTTCGTGATGAAGACGGGCCTGGCGCTGAACTGCGAGATTGCACCGTATACACGCTTCGACCGCAAGAACTATCCCTACCCCGACCTGATGAAGGGGTACCAGATTTCCCAGCAGGCGCTTCCCATCGCGTCGAACGGCTGGCTTGAGGTTACTACCGAAGATGTTGTCACAAAGATTCGCATCAACCGAGTGCACCTGGAAGAGGACGTCGCCAAGCTGTCGCATCTCACCGGCTCAAACGGGGAGACGTACAGCCTTATGGACATCAATCGGGCCGGTGTGCCGCTCATGGAGGTTGTGAGTGAGCCGGACATGCGCTCCGCCGAGGAGGCCCGTGCCTATCTCATCCAACTTCGCTCCATACTGCGCTATATTGGCGTTTCGACCGCCAACATGGAAGAGGGCAGCTTCCGGTGCGACGCGAACATCAGCGTACGACCAAGGGGTTCTTCGGAGCTTGGCTCTAAGGTAGAGGTCAAGAACGTCAACAGCTTCAAGTATGTGTACGAGGCGCTGAAATATGAGACGGAGCGACAGGTTAAGCAGGCCCGTGAAGGACAGCGTATCGTCCAGGAGACGCGCGGCTGGGTAGAAGGCAAGAATGTGACTGCGTCCCAACGGACGAAAGAAGAAGCGAACGATTACCGGTACTTCCCTGAGCCCGATCTGCCGCCTATCGAGATAAGCCGGGAGTGGATGCAGGAGGTGAAGGCGTCTCTTCCTGAGTTGCCAAAGGCCAGGGAGGAGCGGTTCGTCACGGAGTATGGGCTATCCGAATACGATGCTTCGCAGCTTACCGCCTCGAAGTCCATGGCCGATTATTTTGAAGGTGTTTTGGGTGTCAAGTCGCTATTAGGAGATGCATTAGCGAGCCGTGCAAAGGCGATAAGTAACTGGTTTCTGAGTGAACTTTCGAGATTGCTAAACGAGACGGGCGGGGATATTGATACGGTCAAATTCGAGCCAGTTGCTTTGCACGAACTGATCGATATGACAGATGCAGGGACGCTGAGCAGTACCATGGCCAAGACGGTTTTCGAGGAGATGTTCAAAACGGGCGAGTCGCCCAAGGCTATCGCCGAGGCAAAGGGTCTTGTGCAGATGAGCGATAACGATGCTATGGCGCCTGCGGCTGACGAAGCGATTGCATCCAATCCGAAAGCTGTCGAAGACTACATGAAGGGCAAGGAAACAGCGGTCAGGTTTTTGGTGGGACAGGTCATGCGCATTACGAAAGGCAAGGCGAACCCTCAGATGGCCGAAGAATTACTCTTGAAGAAACTAGAAGCCTTTAAATAGCCGATGCACAATGGTTCCATGAATAATGGATATCTGAACGGAAACGGCAATAACGCGTCTCGATGGAGCAGTATTCGGAGGCTTCTTAGATGGGGCGTGGGCGTCAAGCGTTGGCTTGTTCTGGGTTCGCTGGGAGTCGGCATTCTGGCGCTGGGATTTGCGTACCTGCTTGTCAAAGTCTTCTCCGTCAGACCGTCTTCGGGCTTTCCTGCATCAATCGAAGCGATTGCGGGAATGGCCGTAGGGTTCGGATTGATTGGAATCTCACTTTACGGCTTGTATCGTTCGCTAGGGCCGGTGCTTTTTGCAAATACGAGCTTAGAGAAATTCTCCCGCACGTTATCTACCAGGCGGAGCCGAGTGCGTGGCCCCAAAGTCGTGGCGATTGGGGGAGGAACGGGGCTGTCGGTGCTTCTTCGAGGACTGAAGGTGCATACCGACAATCTGTCCGCCATCGTGACGGTTGCAGATGACGGAGGGAGTTCCGGAAGACTTCGGAAAGAGTTGGGACTGCTTCCTCCGGGGGACTTCCGAAACTGCATTGTTGCCATGTCGGATACGGAAGATTTGATGACCAATCTTTTTCAGTATCGTTTCAAGCAAGGGGATTTAGAGGGGCATAGCTTCGGCAACCTCTTTATCGCAGCGATGACGGATGTCACGGGAAGCTTTGTTGATGCATTGCATGAGTCGAGCCAGGTACTTGCGGTGAAAGGTCAGATTCTTCCCTCGACATTAACCGATATGCATTTGGCCGCGCGTATGAAGGATGGAACGGTTATCAGAGGCGAATCGAGCATCACCAAAGCAGGCGGCGAGATAGATACGCTGTTCACGGAGCCGGCTGAACCGGTGGCTTATCCCTATGCGGTCGAGGCTATTCGGGAAGCGGATATTATCGTGATAGGGCCGGGCAGTTTATATACGAGTATTATGCCGAACTTGCTGGTTCCAGGAATTCAAGAAGCCATCAAGAGTGCGAATGCTACCAAGATGTACGTGTGCAATGTGGCTACACAGGTAGGGGAAACGGATGGCTTCACGGTTTTTGAGCATGTCGAGGCATTGCAAAGGAATACGTTTGCCGAGATTGTGGATGTGGTTGTGGCGAATGGGACTCCACCCGCCGACCTGGGGCCGCAATTTTTCGGGAAGCCAGTTTTTCACGATGGCCGTCAGATACCCAAGACACACTTGGTGCTGGCCGACGTTACGAATCCAGAACATTTGGTGAGACACGACTCCACCAAGCTAGCGAACGCCATTCTGGACGTGTATCATGGGAAGCGGAAAGTCAAAAATCTACCTGCGGGGCTAGCGACAGTTACACGATTGGTAAGCTAGAGCCCGGCAGGGACTACAGAATCTGCGATTCGGAGATAGCATGGAGCGGGTCCTTCTTATCATACAAATCATCATTTCGATTACTCTTGTCACAATCATTTTGATGCAAGTACGCGGTCAGGGACAGAGTCTTTTCGGGTCTGCCGAGGGAGGCTATCGCACCCGGCGCGGGCTGGAGAAGAGCTTATTCCAGCTCACAGTCATCCTGATGGTTGTATTTCTGGCCATATCAATGATTGTAGTCCGGGTCTTCTAAATCTCCGCAACTTCCGACGGGTTCGTTGCCATGCCCGTGCCGTTGATTACTTTGACTACCGATTTCGGTACCCGCGATGGGTACGTTGCCGCCATGAAGGGCGTGATTTTAGGCATTTGCCCCGAGGCGCACATCGTTGACGTTTCACACGATATTTCTCCACAGAATGTAGCGCAGGGTGCGTTCGTTCTGGACAATGCGGTGCAGTACTTCCCATCGGATGCGGTGCATGTCGCCGTAGTTGACCCAGGTGTAGGAACCAGCCGCCAGCCTATCGCATTGAGCACTTCGGCCGGATTTTTTATCGGCCCAGACAACGGGATTTTTACGCATGTGTTGAGACGGCTCGGACATATGACCGGTGCAGAGGTTCCTGAAGGTTGTAGTGCGGTGGTACTGGACAAAACGGAGTATTGGCGGCATCCGGTGAGCAATACCTTCCACGGCCGAGATATCTTCGCCCCGGTGGCTGCGCATCTGGCAAAAGGTGTGCCGATGGAGAAGCTAGGGAGCCCGATAGATAGCCTAGTAAGTCTTAAGCTTTCGCAGCCTTTTGTGCGGGGCAATCATGTCGAGGGCCGCATTCTTCATGTTGATAGCTTTGGAAATCTCATATCGGATATTCCTGCGTCGCTGATTGATAGGGATGTGGTGTCGGTGAGGATAGCTGATAGAACCAACTCGGGTTTGAACGAGACGTACGGCGTGGGCGAGGGGTTGATGGCGCTTGTTGGCAGCCATGGGTATCTGGAAATCGCGTGGCGAAATGGCAGTGCGACGCAGCGATTGGATGCGGATGTCGGGGAGACGGTTGTGGTGGAGTTGAAGCGCGAGGCTTAGCCTACGAGGGGCGGTATTTCCACGTCGTGCCTTCGGCAGAGTCTTCCAGATGCACGCCCAGATCGGCCAGCCGGTCGCGGACGTTATCAGCCAACTTAAACTGTTTGGCGTCGCGAAGGTCTTTCCGTGTCTGTATAAGCAGCTCGATGAATGCGTCGCCGTCGGTGGATGTGTGCTGGGCTTCCGCCGGTTTCAGGGCGAGGCCGAGTATACCGGACAGTTCTTGGAGGGTGGCGATGGCATCGGAGATGTCCATCTTTTGCTCACGGCCACGCTGAATCTCACGGGCCAAGTCGAACAGTACGGCGATGGCCCGCGGGGTGTTGAGGTCGTCGTCCATGGCGGCGATGAAGCGTTCGCGGAAGGGCTTGGCCGACAATCTGTCGCCGTTCGCGGCAATGCCTTCGAGGGTGGCAGCGTTGCGGAGGCGCTCGACGGCGCGTTCCTGGGCGAGGATGTTTTCGTCGCTGTAGGTGAGCGGGCTGCGGTAATGCGAACTGATGAAGAAGAGGCGGAGGGCGTCGGTGGAGTACTGTTCAAGGGCGTCGCCGACGGCGACGATGTTGCCGAGGGACTTGCTCATCTTGTCGTCGCCAAGACGTAGCAGTCCGTTGTGCATCCAGATACGGGCGAACGGCATTTTGCCGGTGTAGGATTCGCTCTGGGCGATTTCGTTCTCGTGGTGGGGGAAGATGAGGTCGGAGCCGCCGCCGTGGATGTCGATGGTTTCGTCAAGGTAGGCGATGGACATGGCGCTGCACTCGATGTGCCAGCCGGGGCGACCGGCGCCCCAGGGGCTTTCCCAGGAAGGTTCGCCGGGTTTTTGGGCCTTCCATAGGGCGAAGTCCATGGGGTCTTCTTTTTTCTCGTTGATTTCAACCCGCGCGCCAGCCATGAGGCTGTCTTTGCCCCGTTTGCTGAGCTTGCCGTAGTCTTCATCTTTGGTTACGCGGAAGTAGACGTCGCCTTCGACGGGGTATGCGTAGCCGCGTTCGATGAGGCCGGAGATGAGGTCAAGTATCTTGGGCATTTCGCGGGTGGCACGGGGGTAGATGTGTGCACGAAGCACGTTGAGCTTGGCCATTTCGGCCAGGTATCGTTTGATGTTGCGGTCCGCGAGCTCGGGTACGGTGATGTCCATTTTGGCCGCGGAGTTAATCATCTTGTCGTCTACGTCGGTGAAGTTTTCGACATGACGCACGCGGTGGCCTTTGAATTCGAGGTAGCGGCGCAAGACGTCGAAGATGACGCCGCGCATGGCGTGGCCGACGTGGGCGGGCGCATACGGTGTGATGCCGCACACGTACATGGTTATGGGGTCGTGTTCAGGGGCGAACTCTTCCTGCTCGCCGGACAGTGTGTTGTATAACTTCATAATCGCTCTAGTGTCGCGACGGCCAGGGCGGAGATGCCTTCGCCTCTGCCAATGAATCCCAGCCCGTCGGTGGATTTTGCCTTCAGGTTGACTTCGTTCTTTCCGATGCCGATAGCGTCCGCAAGTGCGGATGTAATGCGGTCAATGAACGGTGCCAGCCGTGGACGTTCGGCGACAATTGTAGCATCCACATACGTTGTCTTCCATCCGGCGTCTTTGGCAAGGCTTACGGCTTTTTGCAGCATCACGGTGCTGGCGATGCCGCGGTAGCGCTCGTCGCTGGATGGGAAGTGCTTGCCGATGTCACCCTGCCCGGCGCCGCCGAGGATGGCGTCAATGACGGCGTGGAGCAGTACGTCGCCGTCGCTATGTCCGGCTAGACCCTGCTCGTGGGGGACGCTGAAGCCGCCGAGGATGAGCGGGCGGCCCAGGACGAGCGGATGGACGTCGAAGCCGATGCCGGTGCGGACGCTCATCGCGCAGGTTCCGCGACGGAAGGTGTACCACGCTGCAAGAACGTCTCGACCATTGCAAGGTCTCCGGGTGTGGTGACCTTGATGTTTTCGTATGAGCCCATGAATACCTTTACAGTGCCACCGATGCGTTCGACCATTCTGGCGTCGTCGGTAACGTCTTCACGCACTTCTTCGTGCGCCCGGGCGAGGAGCGTTCTTCGAAATATCTGGGGTGTTTGCACGGCCCACAAGCGGTCGCGTGCGGGTGTGTCTACGACATCGTTGTTTTCAGACACGACTTTGATGGTGTCTTTTACCGGAACTGCGGCGA
>JAQBWG010000118.1 GCA_027625225.1 Chloroflexota bacterium
GAACAGATCGGCGTGATGAAAGACAAGGGAGCAGACCGTGTAAGTCCCTTCCTTGTTCCCATGATGTTGCCGGACATGGCCTCCGGACGTGTGTCCATGCTGGTCGGCGCGAAAGGCCCCTGTGTCGCAACAGTATCGGCCTGTTCCAGCGGTGCGGACGCCATCGGTATGGCCGTTGACCTGATTCAACGCGGCGATGCGGATGTTGTACTGGCTGGTGGAAGCGAAGCAGCCATTTGCCCCATCGGCGTCGCAGGCTTCAATGCTTGTCAGGCGCTATCGAAGCGAAACGACGACCCCAAACGGGCATCGCGACCGTTCGACGCGCAACGTGACGGGTTCGTGCTTGGCGAAGGCGCAGGTGTTCTTGTATTGGAAACCGAGGAACATGCGCACGCGCGCAACGCGAATATCCTAGCCGAACTGGCAGGCTACGCCGCCACCGCCGACGCGCATCACATCACCCAGCCTGCACCCGAAGGTGAAGGCGGTGCAAGGGCGATGCGCCGCGCGCTTGAGCAAGCGCAGCTACAACCGTATGAGATTGATTACATCAACGCGCATGGCACCTCGACGCCTATGAACGACAAGTTTGAAACCATGGCCATGAAGTCGGTGTTCGGTGAGGACGCGTATAAAATCCCCATAAGCTCCACCAAGTCCATGACCGGACATCTTTTGGGTGCGTCGGGCGCGTTGGAAGCCACCATCTCCATCATGGCTATCCTGAACGGCATGGTGCCTCCCACCATCAACCTTGAGAATGCCGACCCCGATTGCGACCTTAACTACATTCCGCACAAAACCAAACAACATACCATCCGGGCAGCGATGAGTAACTCCTTTGGTTTTGGTGGACACAACACTTCACTCGTCTTCAGTGCGAATGGGAAATAATTTCCTGCACATCTCTCGTACAGCGAGCAAGAACTGGTGACCAACGGTGAATGGCGAGGACGGCCCGCCCCGCCATTTGGCTTTGCTAACTCGCTTGGACTGACTCCCTTTCAAGCCCACTTGCTATACAGTCGAGGCGTTCGCGACCGTGCCGATGCCGACCTGTTTTTAACCGGAGACGCCCGTCTTTTTCACGACCCCATGTCCTTGCCCGACATGGAAAACGCCGTGGAACGGCTTGCTCGGGCAGTCGCCGAACGTGAAAAGATAGCCATTTTCGGTGATTTCGATACCGATGGTATAACCGGCACAGCGTTGTTGGTGCACACCCTGCGTGATTTGGGAAACACCGCCCTGCCCTACATCCCCGACCGTACCGACGAAGGCCACGGCCTCAATAAACAGGCAGTCGAATCGCTTGCCGAACAAGGCGTCACCGTCCTCATAACCGTGGACTGCGGAACAACCTCATTCGACGAAGTAGCCCAGGCCAATGCCCTCGGCATGGACGTTATCATCACCGACCATCACATCGTCGAATCGGAGCTTCCGGCTGCCCACGCAATCGTCAACCCGCAGCGCCCTGATTCTCTTTACCCGTTTCTTGGTCTCACCGGCGCCGGGCTCGCCTTCAAACTTGGACAGGCGTTGTTACAACACCTGGGTCGTCCCGTCCCATCGCGCCTCATGGAACTCGCAGCGCTTGGAACCGTCGCCGACGTCGGCCCGCTTATCGGTGAGAACAGAGTGATAGTCAGGCTGGGACTTAACAGTATGAAGACCACCAATGAGCCTGGCATCGCCGCCCTCGCGAACGCGGCGGGATTGGACCTCGGGAGCCTGAACTCCGAAGCGCTCTCGTTCAACATCATCCCACGGCTTAACGCCGCCGGACGACTCGGCCACGCGTCCATCAGCCTCGACCTCCTGACAACCCAGGACGACGAACAGGCCCGCCGCATCGCCAACACGCTCGATAGACTGAACACCGAACGGCAGAAAATCACCGAGAGAACCATGATCGAGGCCAGGCGTCAGGTCTCCGAGCAGGACCATGGAAGCGATTCGGTCATCATCGTAGGCCATCAGGAATGGCTGCCCGGAATACTCGGCCTCGTGGCCGGTCGGCTCTCCGAAGAACATAACCGTCCGGTCGTTGCCATGACGCAGGGCGACGAAACGAGCCGCGCGAGCGTCCGAAGCGTACCCGGGGTAGACGTGCACGCGGCACTCGACGAAGCCGATGTGGAATTCCTCCGGTTTGGAGGACACGCACAGGCGGCGGGATTCACCATCGCGAATGGCGACGTCGAACGCCTGCGGCAAACCCTGTCGGATGCTATTGCCCGTCAACGCAACGAGACTGACGCCGAAGTTGTACTTGAATACGACTGCGAAGTACCGCTGTCACTACTCACAAAGCAAACGATGGCATTTATAGACTCTCTGGCCCCACACGGCGCGGCAAACCCAGAGCCGGTGTTCCTGAGCCGCAACCTCCGGATAATGGACGCCCGTATGGTCGGAGCCGAGGGCAAACATCTGAAACTCAGGGTCGGTCAGAACGGCTCGTCCATCACCGACGCCATCGCCTTCCGTCAGGGGCCGCGCTATGCCCTGCTGCCAAACCAGGTCGACATGCTGTACTCGGTGGGAATAGATACGTGGAACGGCCGGTCGAGGATGCAGCTTCGCGTGCTGGACTTTCGTCCATCGGGAGCACAACCCGGCTCGTAGTCTCTTCAGAGGTATTCGATGAACCTCACCTACTTTTCACCTAAGACCGAGAAACGCGGCAGCGTCATCCAAGGCCGTGGACTATTTGCCAGAGAACCCATCTCCAAAGACGAAGTTGTCGTCATCAAAGGCGGCTACGTTATGACGCGTTCCCAGCGAGATGAAGTCAGCAAAACGTTCGGCCCGTCCGAGATTCAAATCACCGAAGACCTGTTCATCGGCCCCACGACACAAAAAGAGTTCGAGGGCGGCATGATGCACCTCAACCACTCCTGCGAACCTAATCTCGGCCTGCATGGCCAAATCGTCTTCGTAGCTTTGCGCGATATTGCCAGAGACGAAGAACTAACTTTCGACTACTCCATGACCGACGATGACCCCGCTGAGGTAATGGACTGCAATTGCGGAAAACTAGCCTGTCGGGGCAAAGTCACCGGAAGTGACTGGAAGAGCCCGGACATACAACGTAGGTATAATGGCTACTTCAGCTGGTTCATCCAGCGTCGTATCAACGACGGGAATCGCAAGGGATATCGGTATTGATGTAAGATTGCCCTTCATTAGGAGGTAGTATCCAATGAAACGACTGTCAATTCTGGCAATTTCACTGTTAGCTATCGTCTTGTTTGGCGCGTGTCAAGAGGCCTCTCCTGCGACAAGTTCCACCACTCAACCGGAACTCAACCGGAACTTACCACAACACCAGACACCACTGATCCTGAGGCAACACTTCGAGAATCGTTCCGCCGTTTGGAAGAAGTCGAGTCGTTTCATATAGATATGGATATGACGTTTGAGGTAGGTGGAGGTGGATTCACTATTGAAATGCTCATGGATATGGACATGGACTACTCCCTTCCTGATAAAGCGAAGGGAGTAGCCAGTGTTACATTGCTCGACGAGACAACGAAATTGGAAGTCGTCAGCATTGGAGAGGACTACTATTTTAGAGATTCTCCCAGTGGAAGATGGGAAAAAGAGCAAACCGAAGCATCTGCTGGAGGGTTCTTCAGTCTTAATAACATCAAGGCAACATTAGGATTCTCGTCGGATGAAACGGAGGAAGTGGATCCCCTTCAAGGCACCGAAAATATCCGGTTTGTTGGAGAAGAAACAGTTAACGGAATCCCAGTGTGGCGTATCGCAGGCACAATCAACCCATCGCAATTGGGGGATGGATACGAAGATGCTGCGGGAGTATTATCTTTCGATTATTGGGTAGGTAAGGATGACCTGCTGATTTATCAAATACTTATGTTCGGCGACGTCCAGTTCAGAGACGAAGACGGTACTCTTGTAGACTCGACCATGAGGATAGAAGGAAAAATCTCTCAGTACAACGAACCGGTTGAAATCGAGGCTCCATCGGTTCGCTAGCGCACCTTCTCTATCGTCGCTTTGACCTTCGCCGCTGAGCCCGCGTGCCGCGAGGTTCGGTCTGCGTATACTCTGTGACGAGTTCCTCTTCCGGTGCCCGCTGCACGAACCGGGCCTTGAACGCCAGTAACGGAACCGTTATTGCCAGCGTAACCAGCGCGATGTAGTGCGCCTCCTGCATGCCCAGCGCCCACACCTTGTCGTCGCGGGCGAACGTCACCGCGAACCGGCCTATCGAGTACAGAGCCAGGTAGAGCGCATACAGCATGCCATCCGGCTTGATACGGCCACGCAGTTTCCAAATGATGCCCAGCGCAATCATGTTCCAAATCATCTCGTAGGCAATCACCGGATGCACCCCGGAGCCAACCCCGTTCGCGCAACTTGAAGCAAGGCTGTCCGGGTTCGTCCACACAAAGCCAATGAACCAGTCGGTCGCCTTCGCGCAGTGCTCGCCGTTCACGATGTCGCCGAGCCTGCCGATAGTCTGCACGATGAGCATCGCGGGCGCCGTTAGGTCGGCAATAACCCCGATTGGGTGTTTGTTGATGTAGGCGTAAATCGCCCCGCCGATGAACCCGCCGAGGATGCCGCCCCACACTCCGACACCGCCACTCCAGATGGCGAACATCTGCCCCACGTTGCCGGAGTAGATGCTCCAGTTGTCTATGACGTGAACGAACCGCGCACCGATGAACCCTCCGATAATCGCCCATAGAGCGATGGAGTAGATGACATCAGGGTCGATGCCGCGCATCGGTGCCCAGCGCCCGACCAGGTATACCGCCGTGCCCACTGCGATGAAGCTGAAAAAGCCGTGCCACGAAATAAGCCAGTGGATGCCCGCCTGGACATCTACTAGATTTGGGCCGATTCCTATCTCAATCATGTTGCTGTTCCATAGCTATAAAACAGATACGAGTGTACACAATCTGAAGCCTTCTGGATACGCTAGCCTTCCTGGAATATTCGAGAAACGAGAAAACGATGCCCGAGAATGCCTCTGAGAATGCAGGCTTCGCTGCTAGACTGAAATGGTTATGCATGAGGCCATTGACGGGTTCTTAAGTTATCTAAAGGTGGAGCGAGGCGTCTCGCCCCACACCCTTTCGGCATACAGGAACGATTTGGGACAACTGGCCGAATTTTTCTCCGGCACGCCCAAAAACAAGTGGGGAAAAGTCACCGAAGAGGATTTGAGCAGTTACGTCCTGATACTCAGGAAACGCGGCTATTCCGACACCTCGCGTTCCCGCAAAGTCGCGTCCGCCCGTTCGTTCTTCGGTTTCCTGCACGACGAAGGCACGATTCCTGCCGACCCGACCGAATACCTCAGTTCGCCCCGGCTGGGCCGCTCCCTCCCGACAGCGCTATCTATGGAAAATATGGAACGCTTGCTTGCCGCGCCGTCCTCCGACCCCGAACCGGACGCCATGCGCGACCGTGCCATGCTGGAGCTGCTCTACGCCTGCGGCATGCGGGTGTCGGAGTTGGTGTCACTGGACATGGACGATATCAATCTCACCGAGGGCTTCGTACGCTGCTTCGGCAAGGGGTCGAAAGAGCGAATCATCCCCGTCCATCCTCAAGCCGTTGAGATTCTCCGAACCTACATCGAACACGCCCGGCCTCGCCTGATGACTGGAGCCTCGGCGGATGCCTTATTTCTCAACCACCGGGGTAAGCGCCTCACCCGGCAAGGGTTTTGGTTCGTACTTAAAGCCCATTGCAAGCGGGTGGGCATCGAAGGTAAAGTCACCCCGCACACATTGCGGCACAGCTTCGCCACTCACCTGCTTCGAGGCGGCGCGCCTCTCCGGCACGTACAAGAACTGCTGGGCCACGCCAGTATCACCACAACGCAGATTTATACACACCTGACCAGTGACCACGTTCGGACGGAGTACGACAAGGCGCACCCCAGGTCGGGAGCCGCCTAGCCCTTCGCATCACGGACGATAAGTGTCATAATGTCTATGCACCGGGACTATAAGGAGACCATAGAACATGGCTGACAAAGGAAGTAAGATGGCCGCCCGTCAGGCGGCTCTCCGGAACAAAAAGCGCAAAACAGCGAAAGCGTCTTCTATTGCGCCAGAACTTGCCGGGCCGGTCGCTGTTCCGGTTGCCGAGGGTGAGGAATCGGCGGCTCCGCCATCCGTTCCCGCAGCGCCTGCGACATCATCGGCCATGCGTCGTCGAGCCGCCTCCGGCGTTGGACGGTATATGCCTGGCACGGAGAGTACAGCCACGTACCCGTATCTTGGAACGGAATTGAAGAACATTGGATTCCT
>JAQBWG010000119.1 GCA_027625225.1 Chloroflexota bacterium
GCATGCAGGTGCTGGGCGAGGAGACACCGTTCGTGCTGGCGACGTTGTCGCGCTTGGTAAAGCAGTCGCTGCTCATCGTCACGCCGCGTTCTGACGACGCGCGGAAGCTGTACGAACAGCTTTCGGTATGGAGCGACGAGTCGCGTCAGGAGGTCATGCACTTCGCCGAATCGGAGGCCCTGCCGTTCGAGCGCTTGGTGTCGGACGACGATACGGCGCAGCAGCGTATCCGTGTGTTAGCGCAGCTGCTCACCAAAAGCGATCTGCCGCGTATCGTGGTGGCGTCGGCGTCGGCCATCGCCCAGAAGACGCTGGCGCGGGACGCATTCGGGTCGGCGGTGCATGCGGTCACGCGGGGCGAGCAGGTGGACCTGGACGAGATGCTGCACCAGTGGCGCCGAATGGGCTACCGCTTCGAGGCCATCGTGGACGCGCCGGGCATGGCCAGCAAGCGGGGCGGCATCATCGACATCTTCCCCGTCGGCGCCGAGGAGCCGGTGCGCATCGAGTTGTGGGGCAACGAGATAGACAGCATCCGCTTCTTCGACCTGGACACCCAGCGCTCGACGGAGCTGGTGGACTCGGTGGACATCATCCCCGCGCACGAAACGCTGCCCTCGCTGTCCGACCAGGAGTCGCTGGAGCAGCGCATCGCGGGCATAAACGTAGCGAACTGCACGGACGAGACGCGCGACAGGCTGACCGAGGAGTTCAACAAGCTGCTCGACGGCCACGAGGTGGAGGAGGCGAATTTCTACGCAGGCTTATTCAATACTGGGACTCTATTGGACTACTTCCCCGAGGACGGCACGGTGGTGCTGGTGCGGCCGGAGGACATCACCCACGCCACGTGGGAGACGGACGAGCACGCGCAGGAGCTGCGGGCGGTGAAGGAACAACGGGGCGAGTTGCCCAAGGACTTCCCGTCGTCGCACCTGCTGTGGCGCGAGGTCGAGGAGCAGTTCGGCAGGTTCAAGGGCCGTCTGGAAATCCTCAAGTGGGGCGCGACCGACCTCACGCATCAGGAAGTGATGGAGATGCCCTTTTCTTCGCCATCGCGGTTCCTTGGCGAGTTAAAGCGGTTCTCGGACGAGGTACAGCAGCTCAGCGAACAGAAGCACCGCATCGTGGCGGTTAGCTCACTGCCCAAGCGGCTAGGCGAGGTGCTGGCCGAGCGTAAAATCAAGGCCACGCTGCCCGAATCGCTGGACGTGCAGCCGGAGAAGGGCAGCATCACCGTGCTGCCGTCGTCGGGCGCGGGGCTGTCCGACGGGTTCGTGCTGACTTCCGGAACAAGCAAACTCGTTGTCTTGAGCGACGCGGAGATATTCGGTGTCGCCAAACGCCGTCGCTCGTCCAAGCGCAAGACGACGGGCATCGAATCGCGCATGGCCGAACTGAAGCCGGGCGAGTACGTCGTCCACGTCGAACACGGCGTCGCGCGGTTCGTGGGCACGGGCCGCCAGCCGGGCGACGACAGCGAGGACGGCGCGGAATACCTCATTCTCGAATACGCGGCGAACGACAAGCTGTACGTGCCGATGGGCCACCTCGACCGCATCTCGCCCTACGTCGCGCCGATGGAGCGCGCGCCGTCGCTGAGCCGTCTGGGGTCGCAGGAGTGGCGAAAGACCAAGGAGCGGGTGGCAAAAGCGACGCGGGAGATGGCGGCGGAGCTGCTGGCGCTGTACGCGGCGCGGGACGCGGTGGAGCGCGAACCGTACAAAGAGGACACGCAGTGGGAGGTGCAGCTCGAGGACTCGTTCCCCTTCGAGGAGACGCCCGACCAGATGCGCACGGTGGACGAGGTGAAGGAGGACATGGCGGGGACGCGCCCGATGGACAGGCTGGTGTGCGGCGACGTGGGCTACGGCAAGACGGAGATTGCGTTACGTGCGGCGTTCAAGGCCGTCATGGACGGTCGGCAGGTGGCGGTGCTGGTGCCGACGACAGTGCTGGCCCAGCAGCACTACGTCACGTTCTCGCAACGGCTGAGCGCGTTCCCCGTGCGCGTCGAAGTGCTGAGCCGGTTCCGTACCGAACAGGAACAGCGGGATATCGTCGAGCGGCTGGCCAAGGGCGAGATAGACATCTGCATCGGCACGCACCGGCTCATCCAGAAGGACGTGCGGTTTAAGAACATGGGCCTGGTCGTCGTAGACGAGGAGCAGCGCTTCGGCGTCATCCACAAGGAACGGCTCAAGCAGATGCGCCGCGAGGTGGACGTGCTCACGCTCACCGCGACGCCCATCCCGCGCACACTGCACATGTCCATGGCCGGCATTCGCGACATGAGTACCATCGAAACGCCGCCGGAAGAGCGTCTGCCCATCAAGACCTACATCTCGGAGTTCAGCGACGCGCTCATCCGCGAGGCCATCCTGCGGGAGATAGACCGTCAGGGCCAGGTGTATTTCCTGCATAACCGCGTGCAGAGCATCGGCTACATGGCCGACTACATCCGACGCATCGTCCCCGAGGCCGAGGTCGGCGTGGCCCACGGCCAGATGGGCGAGGGAGAGCTGGAGCAGGCCATGATGGACTTCGCCAACGGCGAGATGGACGTGCTGCTGTGTACAACCATCATCGAGTCCGGTCTAGACATCCCCAACGTCAACACGCTCATCATCGACCGCGCCGACACCTTCGGCCTGTCGCAGCTCTACCAGCTACGCGGGCGCGTCGGACGCGGTTCCAAGCGGGCCTACGCCTATCTGCTGGTGCCCGCGACCCGCAGCGTGTCGGAAACCGCCGAGAAGCGGCTCAAGACGATGCTGGCCGCGACCGAACTGGGTGCTGGCTTCCGCATTGCGATGAAAGACCTGGAGATTCGCGGCGCGGGCAACATCCTCGGCCCTCAGCAGAGCGGCCACATCTATGCCGTCGGCTTCGAGCTGTACACACGCATGCTGCAGGAGGCGGCGGAAGAACTGCGGGCGCGCCAGGCGGCGGGCCTGCCCATCACGCCGGACGAAAACGAAGAGGCTGCCGAAGACCGCGTCGCTGCGGAAGTCGAATCGTTGCTCTCCGCGATCGAGAACCCGTCCAGCAAGACGGCGGTCATAGACGTCGGCCTGCCCGCGTCGCTGCCCGCGGACTACGTCGCCGACCTGCCCACACGCCTGAGCCTGTACCAGAAGCTGATGAAGGCTCAGTCCCACGACGAAATCAAGGCGATGGAGACCGAGTTGCTCGACCGCTTCGGGCCGCTGCCCTGGCCGGTGCGCAACCTGCTTTACGGCGTGAAACTGCGGGTGCTGGCGCAGGCGGCGAACGTGCTGCGGGTGACGCGGGAGGACGACCGCATCGTGCTGCGGCTGCTCCACGAGGTGGGCGGTGCGCGCAAGGTGCTGGAGCGGATGTTCAAAAATCGCGTCGAGGTGGGCAACATGCAGCTGCGCATCCCGCTGAACGGCGACGACGAGGGCTGGGAGAAGACGCTGGAGGGCGTGCTGAATGACTTCGCCGACTTCCAGGGCAAACTACTCGCCGAGGTGGGCGCGGCGGGCGACTAGCTAATCACCTCCGTCAGTTCGCTCAGGCTTTCGATTCTCGGGCAGTCCGCGAAGTCGGGGTGGTTGCCGTCGCGGTCGATGAGGACGGGATGGATGCCCACACCGCGCGCGCCGTCGATGTCGGACGACAGCTGGTCGCCGACGTGCACCGCCTGCTCCGGCGGTATCCCGGCCCGGTCGAGCGCCGCGTGGAAGATGCGCGGGTCGGGCTTCTCTGCACCGGCCTCAAGCGACGTCACCGCGAAGTCCAGATGACCGTCCAGTCCCAGTTCGCGCATCAGCTCAGCGCCCTTGCGTCCCATGTTCGAGATGAGCCCCAGCGTCATGCCCTGCGTCCGCAGTTCTGACAGCGTCGGCAGCACATCGGCGAACGGCACCAACCCGTACTCCTCCTGCCGCACGCGTCGCCACACCTCGCCCGCCTTTTCGTTGGTCACGTCCACGCCCGAGCCCAGCAGCACCAAACGTTCGTACTCGCCGAAAAAGTCCGCCCGTTCGCCGTTCGTCATGCTTCGCAGCGGCTTGATAGTGTTCTGCTTCGCCATGTATGCGTCCGCCCTGGCGTACCCCTTCAGCACGCCTTCCGGCGTTAGCGTCAAGCCGAAATCGGCGGCCGCGCGCGACTGTATCTCGAAGCGCGTGGGGCTGAACCCGGCCAGCGTGCCGTACAGGTCGAAAAAGACCGCTCTGATCATGGCGACATGATACCATTGGCCGCGCGCTGTCATGCGACAAACAACAACGGGAGAGGCTAGATGCACAAGGTGTCACAGGACGTACTGGACGAACTCAAGAAATTCGACTCGGCGACCGTGTTCAACGCGATCGCCGAACTGACCCCTTCGCCCACGGCGGGCGGCGCACGCTGGGTGCCGGAGAACTACACCAGCGGCACCATGCGCTGCATGATGCCTGACTTCGGCTGCCAGGTCGGCTACGCGGTCACCACTGAGGTGACGACAAACGACCCCGACTCGCCCGCGCTGCCCTGGGACTCCTACTACGAGGTGCTGGAGAAGGCGCCCAAACCCATCATCGCGGTGATGAAGGACGTCGACACCCGTGCCGGACGCGGCGCCACCTTCGGCGACAACATGGCCGCCGCGCACAAGGCGCTCGGCGTCGTCGGCGCGGTGGTGGACGGCACCATACGCGACCTCAAGGGCATCCGCGAGATCGGCCTGCCCATGTGGTCGCACGGCCTCGTGCCCGGCCACGGCGTGTTCAACCTCGTCCGCATCAACGGCCCGGTCACAGTTTCCGAACTGCTGGTGCAGTCGGGCGACCTGCTGATTGCCGACCAGGACGGCGTGACCAAGATTCCGGAAGGCTACGACATCGCCGCCATCCTCGAGCACTGCCACAGCATCCGCAAGTACGAGCAGGGCCTGCAGGCGGCCACACGCGTACCCGGCTTCACCGCCGCCAAGTGGAAAGAGGCGCGCAAGAAGAGCTACGCCTAAGCATTTAGAGTTCGGGCAATTTGAAGTTTATACTCGCTCTACCAGCCCGTGGGTGGAAAGTCCAGAAGGGTCAGCCAGATGGCTGGTGTTGGGGAAAGCCGAAAGCAGGGCTCTGGGGTGCACACCCCAGAATAAATTCTCCCCCTTCCTGCCATGAAGGGGGTCAGGGGGATGGTCGCCCGAATAATGACCAGGCGTCGCTTAAACAACGACACCACACATTTAGAGGCAGTGCCTCACCGCATCTACCTCATCAACGTCGGCGCGAACGCGACGCATCCATTCTGCAGCCCTATCTTCGATGACGGTCGGTTCGAGTTCCTGCCCATACCGGAGACGCCCGACCTGCGTGGCAAGCACGCCGTGCGTTATGGCGACCTGCGCTCGTTCTACGAGCCGACCGAATCGCTGGAGCAGTACCTGCCCCAGCGATGGCACTCCGTCGCCACCCACAGCGACCCCGAGTTCGAGAGCTTCACCTATGGCGACAACTGTGAGGTCAACGCCCGTGCCGCCTCTCTCAAGCGCGTCGAGCATGGCGACTACCTGTTCTTCATCGCCAGCCTGTGCGAGTGGGAGAAGGGCGCGCCGACGCACCGCCACGCCTTCTACCTCGTCGGCTTTCTGGAAGTCGAAAGCGTGTTGGCGAACGTGCGCTCGCGTCCCGACGATGCGACGATGGCGCGGTTCGGAGGCAACGCGCACATCCGGCGTGGCCTGACCAACGCGAAGCACTGGGACGGCTTCTGGATATTCGGTGGGTCGCTCAACTCACGGCGTTTCGAACGCGCTGTGCCAATTACCCGCGGTATCGCCGACCGGCTGTTCACCTCCGCCGACGGTTCGCCCTGGCGCTGGGACGGTGGCCGCACCGAGATGCAGGTCATCGGCTCCTACACCCGCAGTTGCCGCTGCGTGCTCGACCCGTCGCGCGACGGCCACGCCGAACGCATACGGCTGCTATGGGACTGGGTCGAGCGTTGGCAGAATCAGTCGGCGTGGATTACTTGGCCGGCAGCGACTTCGCGTACGCCACACCGCGTTCCACCCAGCGCTTGAGGTCGGCGTCCGACGCGTAGCCCCTGGGGCCGACGTACACCATACTCTTCATGGCCCGTCCGGTGAAATCCATCGGTCGGGCATGCGGCTCCTTCACGAACTCCTCGAAGTTGTCCGACCCTGCCCGTACCACTATGTCGTCCTTCAAAATGCCGCAGGCCATATTCCCCTGCAGCATGAAGCTCAGTCCGCCGAACATCTTCTTCTCCGACACG
>JAQBWG010000120.1 GCA_027625225.1 Chloroflexota bacterium
TGTGTGGACGCAATACTACGTCGGTGCCTTCTTCGAGCATGGGGATGATGTCGGACTTGTCCCAAATGTGGTTACCGGTGGTGATGACGTCTACGCCGCTGGAGAGGATTTCATCCGCTGTCTTGGGGGTGATGCCGACACCACCGGCCGAGTTTTCGCCGTTGGCGACGACGAAGTCCAGGCTCAGTTCTTCACGCAAACGGGGCAGGAAGGTGCTGACGACATCCCGTCCGGGGCGACCAACGATATCGCCTATCATTAGTGCTCGCACTGATTCACCTCGATTTCACTGTAATGATTAAAAACATATTGGGCCGCCCCAAACTGTATCTCATTTGGGACGGCCCAACATCTGAAAGCCCTGGTTTTTCGGTATTCGATCTTCTAGCGAGCGAACTCTGTAGCTCTGCTTTCCCGAATGACGGTGACTTTGATTTGACCCGGGTATACCAGGGTTTCCTCAATCTTTTTGACGATGTCACGAGCCATGAGTGTGGCAGCTTCGTCGGTGATGTCTTCAGGCTTTACGAGGACGCGCATTTCGCGTCCCGCCTGTATGGCGTAGCATTTCTCGACGCCTTCAAAGGCTTTTCCGACATCTTCCAATGCTTCGAGTCGCTTGACGTAGTTCTCGACCGTGTCCCTACGCGCTCCAGGCCGGGCGGCGCTTACGGCGTCGGCGGCGGCTACGATGAAGGACTCGATGGAGGACATGTTGTCGCTATGATGCTCGGCGATGGTGGCAACGACGGCAGGAGGCACGCCGTGCTTGGCCGCTACTTCGGCACCGATCTCGGCGTGCGGCCCTTCAACCTCGTGGGTAAGGGCTTTGCCGATGTCGTGGAGAAGTCCGCCCGTTTTGGCGACTTTGATGTTGGCGCCAAGTTCGGCAGCGATAGTAGCGGCGATGTGCGCTACTTCAATGCTGTGCTGCAGGACGTTTTCTCCGTAACTGTAACGATACTTCAGCCGTCCGAGAAGCTTGACGATTTCTGGACTCATGCCGCGGGAGCCGGTGTCGAACACAGCACTCTCGCCAGCTTTCCGGATGACGTCCCAGACTTCTTTTTCGGCCTTGGTAATGGTGTCTTCAATGCGGGCCGGGTGTATCCGTCCGTCCGACATGAGCTTGACCAGGGTTAGCCGCGCAATTTCGCGGCGTATCGGGTCGAAGCAAGACAGTGTGACGGCTTCAGGCGTGTCATCAATGATGAGATCAACGCCCGTGGCCTTTTCGATTGCTCTGATGTTCCGCCCCTCGCGGCCAATAAGACGACCTTTCATGTCGTCATTAGGCAAGGGCACCGTCGTTACAGTAGCTTCGGAAACCACTTCGGATGCGAGGCGTTGGATTGCCTCGGCAATTATGTTCTTCGCTTTGTCGTTCGCGTCAGAACGTACTTGTTCCTCATGATCCCGGTAGAGGACAGCCAGTTCGTGCTGGATTTCCTCGTCTGCCCGCTGTAAGAGCGTGGATTTTGCTTCTTCGAGGGATAGTTCTGCAATGCTTTCGAGGCGTTTTACCTCTTGTGCAGTGAGCTCTTCAAGTTGTTTTTGCTTGTCCTCTTGTTCTTTTTCCCTCTCGGAGAACTTCCGCTCTCGACGGTCCAGGTTGCTGCTACGGTTTTCTAAACTCTCTTCACGGTTAGCAAGCCGACGCTCGGTGCGCTGAGTTTCGCTTCGCCTCTCTTTGAGTTCCAACTCGGCTGACGAACGTACCCGAAGAGCTTCTTCTTTTGCTTCGAGTAGTAGCGCTCTTTCTTGCTCCTTGGCTGTCCCGAGAATCCGCGTTGCCTCCTGCTCGGCGGAGTCTTTCGCCTGACGAGACACTATCCTTTTCCCGTAGTAGCCACCTGCTGCCCCAACCACTAGGCACGCGAGGGCAACAACGATGGGAATTACGACGTCCATCGCGATTCACCCCCTATGTAGTTTTTAAAGCCCGGTTGGCGTAAATGGCTTAGCAAATCATAGTATGGGGTGCAGCGTCAGATGTCAAGCTAAAGGCGTCTACGACGCGGTGCATCCGTATTTTTACACTCTATGTTCAGGCGTATGCGTACGGATTCCGAACGCAGTTCCCGCAGTGCATCGGATGCGATCCATCTAGCCGAGGGGGAATCGAGTGATGCGATGCGTTCCGCTGCCTCTATCACAGCAGCGTGCAGTGCCAAGTTACGCTTGCCTATACTCCGAAGCGCCCAGTTCGCAGCTTTCTTAACAAAGTTGCGGTTATCGGTAGCTTCTTGCTGGATGTGAGGCAGGAATTGTAGAAACCCGCTATCAGGTGCCTTTTTGTCGTGTACAGCCAATCCCGCCATGAGGGCAAAGCCACCGCGTTTCACAAATTCTTCGGAACGATGGGCCCATTCGATAGCTTTCTCATATCCGAATGGTGTTTTATCGAAAAGCTCATAACAACACTGGTCGCATATATCCCAAGATTAGAAATCGGATACCCAGTTTTCCATAACCTCTTCGGTGATTTTTTAGGGTCTGCGAGCATCGCCGCGCGCTTTTTAGCTTCATGAGCCGGTTCGTTCCATAGTAAGAGGGCTAGCTCGTGGTCTTTACCCAATTCTTTCGCAAATGTGCGCAGTTCAGGTGTTTTGACGCCATAGGCTAATTCAGTTTGTATCCCGAAACGTGCCCCGTAGTCTTGGTCTGTTTCGGAGCCCATAGCCTTCAGTCGTGACATAACGGAGATGACTTTTGGGTCTTGGGTCATGAATTTGCCATCCTGACGCGGTGATTCTTTGAGGATAGAATAGCCTCCGTTTTCAATGACTACATCTCCTTCTTTACCGCCAAGTCCCACACGGCATTATCCTAGCGTTTTCCGCGCGTTTCAGAATCCTGTTTATCGTGTGCTCTGGCCCGCAGGGTTATTTTTTTATTCAACGCGATGGATGCAGCTTATTCTGCTGGGTGTATTTGTTTTCAATCGAACGGATTCGGCGTTCAGTGTCGCACTGGTTGGGTTTTTTCTCACGATTCCCCTTTTCATACTCGGGCCGTTTGGCGGGTTATTAGCAGATTCACGGCATCGCCAAAACATCCTGAGGGTAACGCAGGGACTGAATGCGGCGGTGGTCATAACCATGACCGTGTTCTTGAATCTTACTGATGTCTCTTATTGGTGGGCATATCTCGTTGCACTGGCTGTGGGGACTTCATGGGCCTTCGAGAATCCGACCCGGCGTTCCATCATGCTGGATTTGCACGGACGGGCAGGGATGGTAAATGCGCTAGCGCTGGAGTCGGCGGCGATGAATGCAAGCCGGATGGCGGGGCCGGCGCTCGCAGGTCTGCTTATCGAGCTTATTGATGTGAGGGGTGCGTATGTCGTCGTTTCCATACTTGCGTTGATTGCTGCAGCCACGTTCTGGTTCCTGGACTTGAAGCTACAGCCAAGAGAACCTTCTATAAAACAAAGCACCTGGCGGAATCTTATAGAGGGTGTGAACTATGTCCGCAAGGATAGGACGATCATGGCGGTTATTTTCATCACCGTTATCATGAACCTTTTCCTGTTTCCGTATATGCAGATCATGCCGGTTATCGCTGTAGATGTTTTACAAATTGATTACGGACGAATGGGGTTACTCCAAGCTGTGGACGGCTTTGGTGCACTTATAGGGGCTGTACTGGTTGCGGCGTTCGCAATAGGCATCCGGCGGCATGGATGGGTATTCGTCGGCGGTGCGGCGTTGTCACTATCCATGTTGCTGCTGTTTACGTTTTCGCGATGGTTCGGGCCATCATTACCTATCTTGTTGGTACTGGGATTGGGAACTGCTGGGTTCAGCACTATGCAGGCAACGATTGTGATGTTGGTAGCCCGGGAGGATATGCGGGGGCGGGCTTTAGGAATCATAAGCCTTGCCATTGGGACCGGCCCATTTGGTGCACTCTTAATAGGCAGTATCGCCGATGCGGTAAATCCGACCTTCGCGCTACGCCTGAACGCTCTTATCGCTTTGGGACTTATTGCCCTGGTGTGGGTTTTCATGCGTGGGATTCGGCAACCCACTGAACCACTAGAATCCTAAAACGCGATAGCACTGGGGCTGTGGACGAGGGCTGGTATTGGACAAGGAAGTAGGGCACAATATAGGCAGAACCATCTCAACGGGATGTGTGGCTCGTTCCTTGGCTGATACGTCGCCCGACCATAAAACCGTGAGTTTGCCGTCCGCAGAGCGCGATATCCATGAAGCTTGCGGCGTGGTCGGGGTATACGCTCCGGGAGCCGAGGTTGCCCGCATCGCTTTCTTCGGCATCTACGCACTCCAACACCGCGGCCAGGAAAGCGTAGGAATCGCCACCGGTGACGGTGAAGGCATCTACATCCGCAAGGCGATGGGACTAGTTTCCCAAGGGCTTCACGAAGACGACCTTTCACAATTACCCGGCCACGTAAGCATCGCCCACACCCGCTACTCCACCCCCGGCTCAAGTCGCGTAGCAAACGCCCAGCCGATACTCGCCAAAGGGCCAGACATCGAGCTTGCCATTGCGCATAACGGGAATGTAGTCAACGCAATGGAATTGCGCGAGGAGTTGAAGGGCTGGGGATGTAGCTTCGATACCAGCAGCGACTCGGAGGTTATTGCCCAGCTTCTCGCGCATGCTCCGGCGGCCGATTGGGAAGAACGCGCCAGCTATGCGATGCGCCGCCTCGAAGGTGCCTATTCGTTAACTATCACTACCAAAGACGAATTGATCGTTATGCGCGACCCGCTCGGTGTCCGTCCGCTCTGTATGGGCCGCTTGGGGAATGGCTGGGTTGTGGCTTCGGAGACGTGTGCGCTGGACCACATTGGAGCAGAATTCATACGGGAAATAGAACCCGGGGAAGCGGTTCTCATCAACGCTGCAGGCCCACAAACCGTTTACCGGAAACCCTCATCGAACGGGTTCCAAGCTTCATGCATCTTCGAACATATCTACTTCGCCCGACCCGACAGCGTGCTCGACGGCAGCCTTATCTATCAGACACGTATGGCCATGGGCGCAGAGCTTGCGAAAGAGTTTCCGGTCGAGGCCGATATGGTGATTGGCGTCCCCGACTCCGCTATCGCTGCTGCTGTCGGCTACGCACAGGCTGCCGACATTCCGTACGGAGAGGGATTGGTCAAGAACCGGTATGTTGGGCGAACGTTCATCCTCCCCGACCAAAACATGCGCGACCTGGGGGTGAGGCGCAAGCTCAATCCATTACCAGAGCTCATCAAAGGCAAACGTCTGGTCGTCGTTGACGACAGTATCGTGCGCGGCACCACGACACCCCACGTGGTGAGCTTGCTTCGTAAAGGGGGAGCTAAAGAGGTGCATCTGCGTATCTGCGCTCCACCTATCATGTGGCCTTGCTATCTAGGTGTAGATTTCGCTACGAAGAAAGAACTCATCGCGGCCAACATGACCGTCGAAGAGATCAGGGATTTTGTTAAGGCTGACTCTTTGGGGTTCCTCAGCACTGAAGGCCTACTACGAGCGTCAGGCCGCCCCCGGAACAAGGTGTGCATGGCCTGCTTCACCGGCAACTACCCGATTCCCGTCCAGCTGGAGATGGATAAGCTGGCCCTGGAGGTCTAATGACTCCACGGGATGGGATGCCTCCAGTCACACATACGTATAAAGCTGCAGGGGTAGACCGCGAGGCCGCTTCGAAAGTAAAAGATGCGATTGCACGCATGGCCAAGTCTACCCACGGCGCTCAAGTACTGGAGAATTCGAGCGGGTTCGGCGGCCTGTATCATCTAGCTAATTTCAAAGACCCCGTGCTTGTTTCCAGTACGGATAGTGTCGGTACCAAGCTAAAAATCGCTATCTGGATGAATAGCTACCGCTTCCTGGGGATGGACGTCGTAAATCAAAATGTGAATGACGTGATGATTTGCGGGGCGAGTCCGCTGTTTTTCCTGGACTACATAGGGCTGGGCAAGCTGGCGCCGTCCGTTGTAGAAGAAATGGTCTCGGGTATGGCGGAGGCCTGCCGGGAGTCGAGTTGCGCGCTGGTAGGTGGAGAAACGGCCGAGTTGCCCGGAATGTATAAAGACGGTGAGTTCGACCTGGCGGGGTTCGTGGTAGGAGCGGTGGAACGGGACCAGATGCTCGATGTCTCAAATGTGGTTCGTGGCGATGTATTTATCGGCTTGCCTTCGAGCGGTTTGCATACGAACGGCTATTC
>JAQBWG010000121.1 GCA_027625225.1 Chloroflexota bacterium
GAGAGATGATACCACAGTTGTTCCCGACTTGATCGAACCGGAAGACGAACTCTCCCCCGATATAGGTCATCGCCCACAGGTCAACGTTTGTCCATATCAGGGTCACCCCGCGAGAACGACGACCGCACACAATGGAGCCCGTAGTGGGCAGGACGTAGCTACCGGCGGTGTTGGTGACCGTCGGAACCCAGTCGGCATCGTCCACCGCCCCCTCCTGAGAGCACCATGCAACCAGTCGATCTACCGGATTGGGGACCGCTAGTACCATTGGTGCCTCATGGTGTTAGTGCTGGCTCGAACCCACCAAGCATTACCAGAAACCGCTCGGGGGTGGCCACCACGCTGCGGGCGGACTGACTGACCTGAATCGCCCCGACAATGGGACCGTTCGGAATCGGGGCCGCAACAACGGCTGTGTCTCCCGTCCAGTAATAGAGCGTGCCGCCGCTTGTCGGAGCTTGAAAATCAACGGCAATCAAGTACTCACCGAACACGTCAAACTGCCAAACCCTCGCGGCGACGTTGGTGGTTACGGTGGACGGGGTGACATCGTACCACACTCCGGCCTTGATCGCCCATATCCCTCGCGTCGTGCCGATGACCGTTACGTGCGTAGCGCCGCCGGTAATCTTGTATGTAACCATCGCACGCGGAACGCCCGTAGGGGCGGTGCTCGTAATCGACCGGGCGACCCACCCGCCTATAGGCTGGATGGTGTCCTGAAAGAACCGAACGAAGTTGCCCGTGAACCAGCGGCCCTTCGACTGATACACGGTGCCCGTCTGTCTCATACCAGGCGGAATCTTCAGGGGCAGGAGCGTGTCAGCCATTAGACCTCAGTGAATCGCAGGAGAACCACGGCCACACGTGTCATCCGAACACCCGAGGGAGCCTTACATCGGCAAAACTGCCGCCATAGGACTCGTCTTCACGGACTTGGTTCAGTTGCGTGATCGCGGAATCAAACTTGGCTTGCCAGAGTGGGATACGCTCATCTCCGCCCAAGTAGGGGGCGGCTTGCAGCAGCGTCCCGTACACGTAAGCGTCGGGCGCTTCGGCCAGAATCGTGTTGCTCGCTACCGCTGAACCCAACGCTGTCAACTGTGTGTTGTAGACCAGGATGCCGTCGTAGCTCTGGTCAGGGTCGGGTGCGAACTGCAACTGCGAGTCCCAATACCCGAAGTGTGTCGGGCGGCTCTGTATGTCGCCCTGCCTAGCCCTGATATCAGCCATCATCTGAGGAGTGGCAAGCTTCAGGGCATAGTCGCTGTACGGCCCCGCCGAGTCCAGCTTCAGCGAGACAGGGGAGGCCATATCGGTAGGCCCGGTAATGTTGGCCGCCGAGATAAAGATGGTGGTGCTGGACGTAGACCTGCGGATACGCCGCTTCATCTCCGCTTCCGCCAACTGGATAAAGACGGGAATCTGGAGGGACATATCGGAGCGATTCAGCCACAGGCCCACCGCCAACTTCAAGTTCGTCCACGAGTCCACCGCTTGGGCCACAGCGCCGGATTCCCAATCCCGGCGCGAGTTCAGGCGGGCAATGCTCGCATCGTAGGTCGCCTTCCAGAGCGGAATCCGGGAATCATCCCCAAGGTACGGGGCTGCCTGTAGCAAGGTGCCGTACAGATAGAGGTCGGGTGCCTTGGCCAAGATGTCGTTTGATGCCTGTGCCCCACCCAGTGCGGTAAAGGCCGTGTAGTACCGAAGTTCCTTCGTGAACTGCGCCTCCGCGAGCGTAATAAACGCGGGGATTTGCAACACTATATCGGACCTGTTGAGCCAGAGGCCCACGGCGATTTTCAGGTTGGCCCATGAGTCCAGTGCTTGCGCGGCGGCTGCGGTTTCCCAGTCCCGAGCGGAGTTGAGGCGCGACAGAATCTCCGCATAGGCTTCGCGCCACATGGGAATGCGGGCGTCGTCCCCAAGGTAGGGGGCTGCTTGCAAGAGCGTCCCGTACACGTAGAGATCTGGGGCTTTGACGAGAATGTTGTTGGACGCCTGCGCCCCGCCCAGCGCGGTGAAGGCTGTGTAGTACCGCAACTCTTTGGTGAACCGCGCTTCAGCCAACGTGATGAACGCCGGAATCTGGAGCACCATATCGGAGCGATTCAGCCACAGGCCGATGGTGGTTTTGAGGTTCGTCCATGAATCGACGGCTTGCGCCGCAGCGGCGGTCTCCCAATCACGGGCAGCGTTGAGACGGGCAATCGCCTCCTCGTATCGCTCCCGCCACATCGGCACCCGCTCATCGGCCCCAAGGAACGGGGCGAGCTGGAGCAGAGTCCCATAGACGTACACATCCGGTGCCTTGACCAAGATGTCGTTCGAGGCTTGACCAGAACCCAACGCCGTGAAGGCCGTGTAGTACCGCAACTTGGTACGGAACTCAGTCTCCGCCAACTGGATCATAGCCGGAATCTGCAACACCAAGTCCGACCGATTGGCCCAGAGTCCGACTGCCAGCTTGAGGTTCGTCCACGAATCAATAGCTTGGATTACCGCCGCTGTCTCCCAGTCGCGGCGCGAGTTCAGGCGAGCGACCGCATCCGTATACTGATCCTTCCATATGGGGATGCGCTCGTCGTGTTCCAGATAGGGAGCGGCCTGCAAGAGCGACCCATAGAGGTAAACGTCTGGGGCTTTGGCAAGGATGTCATTCGAGGCTTGACCAGCGCCGAGAGCGGTAAACGCCGTGTAGTATCGGAGTTCCTTCGTGAACGCCGCCTCGGCGAGCGTGATGAAGTCTGGGATCACCGCCGTCAGGTCCGTGCGGTTCGTCCAGTCAGCAAGCGAAGCCTTCAACTCCGTCCACGTTGTCAATGCCACTTAGGATTCCTCGGGTTGTGCCGCGTCCCGCGTCATGCGAGCGTGGCCCATCTCGTACTCGAACGTGCCGACGTGCCGAACCTGCTCGGACAGTTCGCCGTCTATCCAGATCTCGTAGTTGTGCTTCCTCGCAAGCTCGCAGAAGAACGAATCCTCGGGCGAGTAATCGTCAATCGCCTTCGCGTAACCTATCGCAAAATAAGGCTTTGGCATGGCAAGGAACACGTCAATCTGTGTCATCATTACGCCCATCGGGGCCGACCTTGCTTCCTTCAACTCCGCGCTCTCAAAGATGGGCCGTTTCTCTTCGTCAACCGCTATCGGGATGATCGGGGCTTGCCGCGTCGAATAGTTGGCAGCGACGACGTGTTTCCCGTGTGACAGCAACCTCAACAGCGTGTCTTTCGGGAACCGCATATCAGTGTCCAACCACAGGATGTGGGTGCAGTTCTTCTCCACCGCCTTGTTCACCAACGCCGCCCTTGCCCTCGGCAAGTACGTCCCCCTTGCGAAGAACGACAGCACTTCCATATCAGGCTTGACATAGGTGGTGTAGGCAAACATCAGCGCCAAGTCCTGCGCGAAGTACGCATCCACCGATGTTCCACATGGAACAGCCACCAAGATGCGTGGCGTTGGCTCACCGGCCCCGTTCACCAGTATCGTCATACTCGGCCCTGCCTCACCCGCCACGCGCTGTTAGCGGGGTCGTTGAGCCACGCCTTGTGCCGCTTCGGGTCGTCCAGAATACCGGACTTCATCAGGTGCAGGTACACCGAGGCCGGGTAGTGGGCGACGTGGTTCATATCCTTCCACCTGCCGTGATCCTCGTTCTGTGCCCACTTGTTGACTTCCACTATCCCCGTAACGTCCTCCACCGTCTCCAGCGTGTAAGACTCGTCGGCAGGATCGAAGTGATAGTAGATGGTGGTGCCCGTCTCCTCGTTGTGATCCAGTACCCGTGTAGTCTGCATATCACCCCAGCCTGACCAGCCAACCCGCCCACGGAGTGTGGACGGGCCAGCCGGTATCAGTGAGCTAAGTCGTTGCTGCTACTTAGCTTGTCGAAAGCGCGGTTGCGATGCCAAGCCCCTTCTCGTTCGAGACTTGCAGGCCGTACTCCGCGATCATCATACGCTTGTCGGAGTCACCAGTCTTGGAGAGCACCGTGGTCTTGAAGGGACGCAGGTAGTTCACCTGCACCTTGGAAAAGTCAATGAAGTACGCCATTGACTGATCGCAGAAGCGGTTCGGCACGCAGACCACCTCGCCGAAGTCGCCAACGTAGCTGTTCGCTGCGCCGATGATTCGGGCCTGCCCCTTCCCGACCTGAGACATCAGTTCAATGACGCCCGAGAACGCCGAGAACGCCTGCTTGTTGAACGCGCCCACCATAATCGTCTTGATGTTCGCGCCAGTCGTGTACGACTGCTGCAGCACATCCTTCAGGATGGTTTCCGTGAACGCACGAGCCGTGCCTTCCGTCCACACGTCGTTAGCCGTAGTCGTGTAGACAGGGGCAACGCCATCGCTCGCCTTGTTGAAGTTCGTCTTGATCCACGCCGCAAGGCCAGCCGTCTTGCGGGCCGAGGACGTAGAGCCAGCCACTACTGCCTTGTTCGCCAGAAGCGACATTTCCATATCGCGCTTCAGTTCCATGCCCAGCTTGCTGATCTGATAGCCAATCTCGTTCGCTCGGCCTGCCGAGTCAACGGCCTGTTGCGTCTCTGACACCGAGACTGTCTTGCGGCCAATCTCACACTGGTTCGTGAGCCGAACAGTCGGCACGACTGCCGTGTACGTTGTCAGTTCGTCGCCTTCGAGCTGTTGGTTGCTTGAGACAGCCGTTGCCAGCGTGTCCGTCTGATACTCGAACAGCGTGTTCTTCGCCTTGCCTACCTTGGCGTTCGACATAAATGGCGTTTCAGTCGGAGCCACGTTGTCGATGATGTTGGAAAGCTGCTCACGCACGCCGATTGCATCGAAGCGGGTGAACGTGGTTGTTGCGATGGCCACTTCAAACTCCTAGAGTGTTCGCCCTATTTCTTCCGAAACTCGGGCAGATTGTTGATGAGTACGGCAGCATCTTCCCAGCTGCCTGTTTTCGCCAGTGATTCTCTAGCGCGTTCCGTTTCGGCCAGCCTTGGCTTCGATTTCACGCTGGAGGGCTTGATGCCCTGTATAGCGCGGTCAATCTTGGCTTCGATATTTGGCTTCCGCTTTTGCGCTTCGCGGTATAACCGCGATTCATCAAGCAACACCAGGAGCCGATGGTCTGACGCTGAGTTCACTTCTTGCTCGGACCAGCCGAGTGAAGCGGCGTAAGCGTAGAGGTCAGCCTCGCGTGCCTTGCCCTTTTCAGGGTCTTTCAGATCGGGTATAGCATCCAGCAACTTCTCGCGCTCACGGACAAGGTGGGCACCCAGCGCCCTCTTGTTGTCCGCTTCTGCGCGTTCCTGTACTTCCATCTGTCGTACCGCGACCTTCTCGTACCGCTGACGCCGAACTTGGAAGTTAGCGAACGCTTGTGTGAAATCTTCAGGGGCCATCGTGTCGCGTAGCGAGGCCCAGTCGGGTTCCTCGGTCGGCATATACTCTTGTGCAGCTTGCCGCAGGATTTCGATGTTCTCTAGGTATTCCTGCCGCTCTGCGCGGAGTTGTGCGACTTCCTCCCGCTCGAACTTGGTGCGTTCCTCTGCGAGTGCCTGCGACTTGCGGGTGATATGGGCTTGGAGTTGGTAGCTCTTGACAACCTCATCCTTGGGCACGTCCTGCTCAATGCCGTCCACCTTCACCCGCACCATCTCGACGGGGGCTGCGTCCTCATCCTCGTCGTCCGGTTCGTCGGCCTCCTCTTTGACTTCTTCCTTTTCCTCCTCGACTACTTCTTCCGGCTCCGGCTCCGGCTTCTTCTCTGCCTTCTCCTTCTTGGCCTTCTTCTTGGCGAGGAACTTGACTTCCTGCTTTTCCGCTTCGGTCGTGTTTTCGTTCGCGCCCTCAACTTCCGTGGGATCGTCAGTCAGTAGCAGTTGGCCGATAGCTTCGCCAGCCTGCGCTTCCGTCAGTTCATCTTGGACGATTTCGTTATCCGCCATTCCCTGCTCCTAGTCATTGCGAGGCCGAGGAGGCGCGAGAGTCGCGCTTATCCTGTTCGATTTGCTCGCGTTCGCCTACGCTACAGATAGCCCGTAGCGCGTCCTGCACTATCACCGCAGCCTGAGCCCTCGCCTGTTCCATACGGCGCTCGTCGTCGTTCTGCGCCTTGATGAACCGTTGGAAGCACTCTGATTGTAGTTCGTCAAATGCCCACTTCACGTCCTCGTCGTCCAAGAATGCTTGTAT
>JAQBWG010000122.1 GCA_027625225.1 Chloroflexota bacterium
CTGTCGGAATCGAAAGCACGCAGGGAAAGGGCACATCAGTGTGGTTCTCCATCCCCGTTGCACAGTCCGACTCCGGCAAAGAAAACCGGAAACGGGCGTAGAGCTAGCAGGCGGTCAGTTTCCAAAACTTCGACTAGTCTTCGTACAAGGACTGTTAAACGTTTGTTAATACTTCATTAACCGTCCGTTTAAGCTCCTATCAGGTGGGTGTCGTACAGTTCAGATTACAGAATGTAATGACTGAGAGAATCACTACAACGTCCTTCCGTTTGAAGCTAGCCATAGCGGTCGTAACCATAGTTACATCCACTATGGTTTCTGTTTCTTGCGGAGGTACTACGACGCCGAACGATGGAACAGCTGACCTTAAAGGGACCATTGAAATTGATGGGTCCAGTACGGTGTTTCCCATCACGGAAGCTGTAGCCGAAGAATTCAATAGAGTGAATCGTAAAGTTCAGGTCAACGTGGGGGTTTCAGGAACAGGCGGAGGCTTTAGCAGGTTCGTAGTCGGTGAGACGGACATAAATGATGCGTCCCGGGCTATCAAGCCATCGGAGGAGGCCCAAGCGGCAGAAAACGGCATCGAGTTCATAGAATTCCGCGTTGCATATGATGGGCTTTCGGTGGCAGTTAATCCACGTAACGATTTCATCACTTGCCTGACGGTTGAGGAGTTGAAGCGCATATGGGAGCCGGAGAGTTCTGTAGATTCTTGGAGCAGTATCCGAAGTACATTCCCTGATGACAAACTCAGACTATATGGCCCAGATACGGACTCTGGCACCTTCGATTACTTTACAGAAGAGGTGGTTGGCGAATCTCAAGCAAGCCGTCCGGACTACTCTGCGAGTGCCGACGATAATGTACTCGTTCAAGGTATAAGCGGCGACCGCAGCGCACTGGGTTATTTCGGCTATGCCTATCTCATTCAAAATCAAGGCATCGTCAAGGCTGTAGCGATTGATGGTGGCGGCGGATGTGTCTTGCCCTCTCACGAAACGATCGCGAGCGGAGAATATACGCCGCTATCCCGACCCCTATTTATATATGTGAATAAGGCTAGTCTGGATAGGCCCGTGGTCGCGGCTTTCCTGCGGTTTTATATGGAAAACGCGGGGGTGCTTGCCGAGGAAGTCGGGTACGTATCGTTGCAGCCCTTTGAATATGACGAAAACCTATCTGTTATTCCACAAGAAGAACAAATTCCAAGTCCTTGAGTATTCGATTGAATAGCGAGAAAACGCATGGCGAGCGGTGATATTCTCCATCCATCAAGCGGTTTTGAAACCGCGGAAATACTCGCGACTGAGCGACGTAAGCGCCGGCGGCGCACAAAGATTCAAGGAAAACTCGTAAAGTGGTTTTTCATCTCCTGCGCGCTCGTTTCCGTACTGACGACCATTGGAATTGTTGTCAGTCTTATCGTACAGGCCTGGGATTTTTTTATAGAAGTATCGGTATGGGAATTCATCACCGGCACCCGCTGGACACCGTTACTTAAGCCACAATCGTTCGGTGTGCTCCCGCTTGTTGTGGGCACTTTACTGGTTTCATCTTTGGCAGCGGCTGTTGCGTTACCTGTAGGCCTAGCAACTGCCGTCTATATGGCAGAGTACGCTCCGGAAAAGTTGCGCCGAATCATCAAACCGGTCTTGGAGGTTCTTGCCGGCATCCCCACGGTAGTCTACGGTTATTTCGCTCTGACTTTCGTAACTCCATTGCTACAAGGTGTAATTCCCAACCTGATTGTGTTCAATGCGCTCAGTGCCGGACTCGTTATGGGCATCATGATTATCCCGATGATTTCGTCTCTTAGCGAAGACGCGATGATTGCTGTTCCACGTTCTTTGCGGGAGGCGGCATATGCTCTGGGGGCAACCAAGTTCGAGGTGGCAAGGAAGGTTGTTGTGCCTGCGGCACTTTCCGGCATCGTTGCGGCGTTCATCCTGGGCATTTCGCGGGCGATAGGCGAGACGATGCTCGTCACGATTGCCGCAGGTTCAACACCCCGGATGACGTTCAATCCAATTGAGGGCATCCAGGCGATGACTGCGTTTATCGTGCAGTTGAGTCTTGGAGAGACCCCTCATGGTTCGCTCGAGTACAACACTATTTTCGCCGTAGGTATTCTGCTATTCGCTATGACGTTGCTTATGAATCTACTTGGTTTCTGGGTAGTCCGCCGCTGGAGAATGAAGTACTAATGGCCACGAACCCGAGCATCCAGGAGCAGTTAAACCCCAGGCTTTCATACAGGAAAAAGCTGGGCTCGGTAGTGTATTTCCTGCTTCTAGCCGCAGTGCTGGTGGGCATCGTCAGTCTCATCGTCTTGTTGGCGCGAATTCTGTTCGAAGGAATACCGTGGCTAAGCTGGCATTTTATATCTGACTATCCATCCCGTTTCCCTGAAAGAGCAGGGCTAAAATCGGCTCTTTTCGGCACGCTCTGGATTATGGGCCTGGTGGCGGCGTTCACAATTCCCATAGGGGTCGGGGCTGCTGTCTACCTGGAAGAATATTCGCCTAAGAATTGGTTCTCGAACATCATCGAAGTGAACATTTCGAACCTGGCGGGTGTGCCTTCAATCGTATATGGATTACTTGGTCTCGCTTTGTTCGTGCAGTGGATGGCTATCGGGCGAACGGTTCTGGCGGGTGCACTTACCCTGACACTCCTGGTTCTACCCATCATCATTCTTGCTTCACGAGAAGCTATACGCGGAGTACCGGATGCGTATCGACAAGCAGGTTATGCACTAGGTGCTGACCAATGGCAAGTGGTCCGGCGGATTGTGCTGCCTTCGGCGCTGCCCGGCATCCTAACGGGTACAATTCTGGCGCTTTCACGTGCAATAGGAGAAGCGGCGCCGGTTATCGCTATCAGCGCGCTAGTGTACCTCACGTTCGTTCCCACAGATCCGTTAGACCGATTTACGGTTTTACCTATCCAGATTTACACCTGGGTTTCGCGACCGCAGGATGAATTCCGGGGGTTGGCTGCTGCAGGAATCATCGTGCTGCTTGTGATTTTGTTGTCTATGAATGCAATCGCTATCTATTTACGTAACAAGTACCAGCAACGGTCTCGAGAATAGGAGTTCTTATGGTGCAATCTCAACAAGAGTCCGAAACCCTAGAACCGGTCGCCGGGCAATCTCAATCCGATGAAAATGTACTTGCTGCCCGCAACCTCTCGGTCTGGTACGGCAACTTCAGAGCGGTGCGAGATATCAATCTGGATGTGAAACGCAACTCGGTGCTGGCTCTCATCGGGCCGTCAGGGTGTGGGAAGAGCACCCTGCTCCGGTGCTTTAACCGCATGAACGACCTTGTGCTCAATTCCCGAGTCGAAGGCCAAATCATCTACAACGGAACGGATTTGTACGCCCCTTCAACGGACTCGACCGAAGTCCGTGCGCGAGTAGGTATGGTTTTTCAAAAGCCAAACCCCTTCCCCAAAACTATCTTCGAAAACGTGGCGTTCGGCTTGCGGGTTAATGGCTTCAAAGGCAATCTTCAAGAAGCTGTGGAACGCTCTCTACGCCAGTCGGCGTTGTGGGAAGAAGTGAAAGACCGCTTGAACAGCAGCGCTTTGGAACTGTCGGGAGGGCAACAACAACGGTTGTGCATTGCCCGTGCACTAGCCGTGGAGCCTGAGGTAATTCTGATGGATGAGCCGTGTTCGGCACTCGACCCGGTCGCTACGTTGGCTATCGAGGACCTCATCCGGCAGTTGGTCGCCAAGTACACCATCATCATTGTGACGCACAACATGCAACAGGCTGCGAGGGTATCGCATGAGACTGCTTTCCTGATGGTAGGAGAGGATCGTGCAGGGTACTTAGTCGAAATGGACGCTACTGATAAGATATTCACGAACCCCAGCCACGAACAGACTGAAGCGTATATCACGGGACGGTTTAGCTAGTAGTGAAGGAATACATATGCCGCGAGTAGATTTCGAACGCGATTTGCGACAACTTCAGGACGACCTTTTGTTCCTGGGAAGTATGGTTGAAAAGGCTATTGCCAAGGCCTTGGATGCGCTCAAACGCCGAGATTTCTCCGCTTCGCAAGAAGTCTTGGAAGAAGACAACATTATTGACCGGAAGCGTTTTGAAATCGAAGAGAAGTGCATTGACCTGATTGCAACGCAGCAACCGCTCGCGCGTGATTTACGCATCCTCATCACTGTGCTCCATGTCGCTGTAGAGCTTGAGCGAATGGGTGATTACGCAGAGGGTATCGCGAAAATCAGCCTGAATATGGGAGACGAGGCACCCCTTAAGCCTCTCATTGACATCCCTCGAATGGGCGAGTTGGCAGCGAAGATGCTCCGGCAAAGCCTGGATGCGTTTGTTAATCGGGATATCGTCGGGGCACATAGCGTATCTGAGGCTGATGATGAGGTGGATGCCTTATATGAACAGGTCTATCGAGAATTGCTCACGTTCATGATTGAGGACCCGTCCAAGGTGAAGCGCGCGACGTATCTTTTGTGGGTTTCGCACGACCTAGAGCGCATCGCCGACCGGGCGACGAACATTGCCGAGCGGGTTGTGTATCTAGTCACGGGCAAACTCGTGGAGATGAAAACGTCTAAGTATTAAACGGACTAGGCGTGACTCGCGTGTTCCACTTCAGACGTCTCTGAGAGAGTACTCCGACTTTGTCGGCTTAAGATAAACCATCCTAAGGCTCCGCCGATTACCGAGGCAATTAGGATACCTATCTTCGCGTCGTTCACGAGTTCGCCCGGTTCAAACGCCAGCCCGGTAACAAACAACGAAACCGTAAACCCGATGCCTCCGAGTAAAGCTACGCCGAAAATGTGACGCCAGGTTACTCCAGCGGGCAGCGCAGCAATCCCACTTCTTACCGCTAACCACGTGAACAAGCTGATTCCTACCAGCTTCCCAACAATAAGGCCGAAAACGACTCCCAGAAATACCGGACTGGTGACCGATTCGCCAACGCCGCTACCGAGTGAGATTCCTACATTCGATAGCGCGAATAGCGGCACAATGATAAAGGCAACCCATGGGTTAAGCATATGTTCGAGCCGTTCTAGTGGCGACTCGGCATCACGCGTCATCGTTTCCATGCCGTGAATCACGTCACGTTGCTTAGTGGTAGGCAGCGGTTGCGGGAGATCATGGCGCTCGAATTCATCCATAAGCACCCGACCGCGCTCAAGAAATTCGCTAGAATCCACTTTTACACGACTCGGGATGGCGGTCGCTATTATCACACCAGCAACCGAGGCATGGATTCCTGACTTCAGTATTGCGAACCATACGGCAGCACCGAGGGCGGCGAAGACCAACGGGTTTCGAACTCCAACCCAGTTCGCGAGCGCCAGAGCAGCGACGAAGCCGCCTGCAATACCCAGGTTCAGCCATACCAATTCATCGGTATATACAATCGCAATCACCAGGACACCACCAACGTCGTCCACGATCGCAAGAGCAGCTAAGAATATTTTGAGCGAAAGGGGTACTCTCTTTCCAAGCAAAGCCATAACACCCAGGGCAAACGCGATATCAGTAGCCATGGGGATGCCCCAGCCTCCGGCTCCTTCTCTACCAACGGTAAATGCAAGATATATGGCTGCCGGGACGACCATCCCTCCGATGGCGGCAATCGCAGGTAGTGCAGCTCGCCTGGGAGATGCCAGTTCTCCAACGAGTAGTTCCCGTTTTATCTCCAAGCCGACCATGAAGAAAAAGACTGCCATAAGGAAGTCGTTAATCCAAAAATGGATCGGTTCGTCAATCAGAAAATCGCCAAAGCCTATAGCAAGGTGGGTCTCCCAGAGGTGCTCGTAGCTTTCCATCCAGGGCGTATTAGCCCAGATAAGCCCCACTACAGCACATATAAAAAGAACGATACCGCCCGACGCCTGGCGCTTGGAGAACCTCTGGAACGGCCGAAGCAACCACTCGATCGGTGGTTCCGTGGGAGTCGGTAGCTTGCGTGAAAATTGCACCAAGCCTATCCATTACCTTTCGAGCAAGATTGGTTCTACGGCTAATCAGGGCGTACCCCTGCCCGGATTCGAACCGGGGACACTCGGTTTAGGAAACCGATGCTCTATCCGTCTGAGCTACAGGGGCATGTTGTGCCGTGTTTTCTGTTATCGAGATATTTTAGCCGATTCAGGTACG
>JAQBWG010000123.1 GCA_027625225.1 Chloroflexota bacterium
CTGGGAATGGGTGGGTATCGAGGGGATGACCGTAGTTCCCGACGAGGCTACGCCGGGATGGCGTCCGGATGAGTTCTGGTGGTGGTTCCGCGCTACCCGTGTCATCAACACGTTCGACGAGGGAACCGGCCTCGACCCTACGATTCATGAGTTCCCTTTCTTCAGTTCGCTTCTGGGGGATTTGCATCCCCACTTCATGTCCCTCGCGTTCATCCCTATCTTTTTGATGCTGATGCTGCAATTTTTCCTGTCGCCGTTGCCCGATTGGCGCGACGGACGGTTTCGTACATGGCTACCCATTTTGGCGTTGGCGTTTGTATTGGGCGCGCTGGGCTTTATCAATGCCTGGGACTTGCCGATTTTTGCGCTGCTGCTAATAGGTGTCATTGGCTTGAAAGCCTACTCGGTTCACGGTCGGGAACTGAAGAAGATTGCCATGACAACAGCCCCGCTTGCTTTGCTCATTCTGGTGGTTGCATTTTTGATGTTCAGCTCGTACTTCGTGGACTTCCGAAGCCAGTTCGGAGGAATTCAGCCAGTCAGCGTTACAACTCGTCCGATTCATTTCATCATCGTTTGGGGCCTTACGATAGTGACTGTCGTTCCGTTCGTGGTGGCCGCCTTTTGGACCACCGTGCTGCGGCGCGGTTGGGGATGGATGGTGCGGTTGGCGGGTGTACTCGTGCTGTTGCCGTTCGTCATCTGGGGCGCGTTGCATCTTTGGAATAACAACGACGGGAACGAGATTATCGGCAGGTTCTTTCATGTGCTGCCTTTCATGTTCCTATTGGTGCTCGCTATCTACACAGCTTTGTCATACAGGCGACCTGTGGCGGGCCGCCGTCGTGGGCTGCGGCTTCGCTACAGACATCGGACGGGCGAGGCGGACTGGGCGGCCACGGCGAGCGAGTTGACCGCGCTGGTCAGCAGCATGGGTGGTCAGGTGCTCTGGATGCGCGACACCGAGCCGGGATTGGCGTTCGAGGCTGGACTCAAGCGTCCGCCGGATGTGACTGAGGCCCAATTCGAAGCCGAGGTGGCACGTCGCTTCGATGCAGATACCCCGCTGTCCGAAATGGCTATCGTTCCGTCACAAGAGGCAGAGCCATCAGCACACAGCGGAACGGCGTTTGTGATCGTACTGGCCTCGCTTGCCCTGTTTTTGGTGATGGTGCCCGAGCTATTGTATGTTCGGGACTTCTTCGGCCATCGTATGAACACGGTCTTCAAGTTCTATTACCAGGCCTGGCTCCTCTTCGCGATTGTAGGCGGCTTCGCGGTCTACTACTGGCATTCACACCGGGGAGGATTGCAAGGATGGAAGCGTTGGGGCTCTAACCTGTGGGCCCTTGCGTTCGTTGTGCTATTGCTGGGCACGTTGTATTACGTACCGGCTGCTTTGGCAAGTAAGGCGGAATTGAGCCGTGGCGAAGCTACATTGGACGGGCTTGCCTACGTTGCCGACGAAGCCCCCGGCGAGCTTGCGGTCATACAGTACCTTTTGGCCGAATCCGACCGCGATACTGTACTGCTAACGGCCGTTGGCGGGTCGTATACGCGCTCTGCCCGGATATCGTCTAGCTCAGGGGTGCCGACGGTGTTGGGCTGGCCTCAACACCAAAATCAGTGGCGCGGCTCGGACGAGGCGTTCAGGGGCAGGGAGGACGACGTACGCAGGATTTACTCGACGGTAGATGTTGAAGAAGCGAAGAACTTGATGGATAAGTACAACGTAGAGTATGTGTATGTAGGGCCGGACGAACGGCGGGTTTACGGCCGATTCGGCACCGATAAGTTCGCGTCGTTCATGGAGCCCGTCCTTGAGGAGGATAGGGTAGTGCTCTACCGGCGTATCCAACCATGACTACACAGAAAACAGGGATTCTTAAGAAGACCACAGCGGCGGCGAAAGAAACGGCTATAGAGATGGCCCTGGTTATAGCCGACTTGCGGTATTACCTTCTGAAATGGTGGCGGGAACGCAAAGAGGAAGGCTTTTCGCCACGTACACAAGACCTGCTGATGATATTGGTGCTCGCGGGTTTGGCGTTCGGCATGCGTATCTGGGATGTGGGGTCGCGGGCACTTCATCATGACGAAAGCCTGCACGCCTACTTTTCCTGGGTGTACTACGACGGGCGGGGGTTTTTTCACAACCCGCTGATGCACGGCCCCTTCCAGTTCGAGGCCAACGCAGGGCTTTTTCTGCTCTTCGGTGCTTCGGACGTTACCGCACGCTTGCTGTACGTCATATTCGGCACCGTCTTGGTATTCCTGCCCTGGTTTTTCCGGGAACGGCTCGGACGCCTTGGTGCGCTTGCCGCATCGGTGATGCTTGTGTTCTCGCCCGCGCTGCTTTACTACAGTCGTTTCGCGCGCAACGACATCCTGATGGCGGTATGGGTACTCGGGCTGGTCATCTGCTTGTGGCGGTACATGGACGAAGGGAAGAATCGCTTCCTATACATCGCCGCAGGCCTATTTGCCTTCGCGTTTGCCAGCAAAGAGAGCGCATATCTCGTTTTAGTGGTACTGAGCGGCTATCTGATCCTCGTTTTGCTGTGGGCAGCATGGAAGCGGACGAGCGCCCGGTTGAGCGTCGAAGGACTTTCACCTCCCGATGCAGTGGGCCGGTTCGTATCCATCTTTTGGAACGAAACCCTGGGCAGCGGACTATCGTTCAAAGGCATGTCACGCGCGGGAATTTTTCTGTTCGTCATCGTTACGCTGACCCTTCCCCAGTGGGCAGCTTCGCTCAGCATTTTGCAGGAATTCAGTTTTTGGCCCGACAGCATCATTCTCGCCGCTGGCGAAGGGTCGAATGCAGGTGTCCCCATCGGCGCTCCGGCGGGAGTGGGATTCAACATCGCGATGGGTGTGACAATAGGGCTGCTAGTGGTCTCGGTGTTGATTGGCGTGCTCTGGAGTTGGTTCTGCACCCCGGCCAGCAGCAGGGATCGAAATCTGAATGGTGCCTTCCGTACCTCGGTGCATGAAACCAGCGGGTTTCTAGCGACCGGGAAGTCCGTGGTTCTGGGAGTGCTTTCAGTAACAGGGCATATTGCCTGGCGCTGCCGTGTTTGGTTGATGAGTGCGGCAGTGTTTTACACCATCTGGATATTGCTGTACACAACCTTCTTCACAAATATGGAGGGCCTCGGTTCAGGCATGTGGCAGGGGCTGGGCTATTGGATACAACAGCAGGATGTCGCACGCGGCAATCAGCCCTGGTACTACTATTTCCTTATCACGCCTTTGTACGAATTTCTGCCCATGTTCCTCTCCGTCGTCGCGGCGGTGTACTACTTAGTGAAGAAGGACAGGTTCGGCATTTTTCTCGGCTTCTGGGCTGTCGTCACCTTCGTGCTATACATGATTGCGTCCGAAAAGATGCCCTGGCTTTTGGTGAACATCACTCTTCCCCTGATCATACTGGGGGCCAAATTCCTCGGCGACATGCTCAAGCGGTTCTCGTGGAACGACATCAGGTCGCCTGACGTAATTGCGGTGCTGACTACCGTCCCGCTTGTACTGGTGTTGGCGTGGCGCCTGGCTTTGAGCGGAACAGGAGGAGTGGAGGAATCCGCGCTCCTCCTCCTCGTCATCGGTATAGTTCTTATCGTTCTGGGGGTTCTTAGCGTCTACCTCATGCGACGTGTAGGTGTTTCGACCTTCGGAGCACTTGCGGTTATCCCCATCGTCGTCATTCTGTTCGTGTTCACTGTGCGAACAGGGTTCCGTGCGAGCTATCAGAATGGGGATACCCCTGTCGAAATGCTTATCTATGTCCAGAGCACACCCGATATTCCCCGGCTTTCCGAGGCTATCCTCAAAGAAGGAAAACTCGAAGGGGTTCCCAACGCGCTGCCTGTGGCGATAGACCTGGATGGTGCGTTCCAGTGGCCCTGGTCGTGGTACCTTCGTGACAGTACGAGCACGGTGTACCCGTCATTTACCAACGCTCCTGAAGACGAGCCTACCGCGGAAGTGGTGCTCGTACATCACAATAACGACAGGAACGTCGCCCCGATACTTACGCACTACCAGCAAGGGCAGCGCTTCCGGTTCCGCTGGTGGTTCCCTGAGGACACCTACCGGAACCTGACATTGCGAAAATTCGTTACCTCGTTCGCCGACCGCGAGGCCTGGCGCACCACGATGGACTATTTCCTCTACCGTAAGGACATATATCCCAGGGTAGGAAGTGAGGATGGCGTTCTGTACCTGTCCAGCGATTTCCAGAGCGGCTTCATCGTGATGCCTACCCCTGAGCCCCTCAAGTGATGACCGCGTCGGCCTCCACCTCAATGAGCATGTCGGGGTGGAGCAACGCGCTCACCTCTACCATTGTCGCCGCCGGAGGATTCGCTCCGAAAACCTCCTGATGCGCCCGGCCGAACTCCTCCCAGCGCTTGGCGTCCGTGACGAACATCCGCGTCCGCACCACGTTGTGCGCATCCGCATCTAGTTCACCAAGCGCCTTCAGTACAATCTCCCAACACCGCTTGGCCTGCGCGTAGGCATCGCCCGGGGCGAACACGCCGCCCTTGCCGTCGGACGCGGTGGTGCCCGCGACGAACACCTGATTGCCGACGCGAACAGCGCGGCAGTAGCCGACCTGTTTTTCCCACGGTGCGCCGGAAAACGCTCGTTTGGTATCCATAACTAAACCTTCTTCACCCCGACTGTAAGCTTGATGCCGTCCAAATCATGCTCTTCGACGTACGTGCCCTCAGGCGGAGCCGCCTTCGCCACTTCGTCGGACAGCGTTTCCTGCATGACGTACTCGCGGTGCACCGACACTATCTCGTCCGCCTTGGCGTCGCCGGTGTAGTAGGTCGCGATGTGGTCGGCGATGTCGAATCCGGCCGACTTGCGCATGTTCTGGATGCGGTGCACCAGCTCCCGCGCCTGCCCTTCCAGCACCAGTTCGTCCGGCACTTCGGTGGACACGGCCACGGTGTAGCCCCCCTCGGACGCGACGGCGTAGCCGGGTTTGTCGGTCGCCGATACCAGAATCTCCTCCGGCAGCAGTTCGAACTCACCCAGTGTGACCGACTGACCCGCCGAGGTTTGTTGTTGCACCTGCTGTGCGTTCGCTTCGGAGATTGCCGCACGCACGTCCTTGAGCTTCGGCCCGTATTTGGGGCCAAGCAGGGCAAGATTGGGCTGGATGGAGAACTCGGCGACCTCGGACACGTCGTCCAGCGGCACCAACTCGCGCAAATTAAGTTCGTCCAACACCTGCGGTGCTACCTGCCCCAGCAGCGACAGTTCATCGACCGTCCGCAGCTTGGTATAGGCCCGTAGCAGCGGCTGGCGCACCTTAATGCCAGACTTGTTGCGCGCCGCGCGGCCCAGGCTAGATAGCCGCATTGCGAGCCGCACGGCATCCGACAGATGCTGATCTATGAGCGATGCGTCGGCGACAGGGTAGTCGTCGAGGTGCACGCTTTCCTTGCCGTTTCCGGTCGCTCGGACGAGGTTCTGGTACATGTCTTCGGCGACGAAGGGCATGACGGGCGCGACCAGCCGCACCAGCGTGGTCAGGCACTCGTACAGTGTGGCGTACGCTGCGACCTTGTCCTCGTCGTTCTCCGACTTCCAGAACCGGCGGCGGCTCCTGCGCACGTACCAGTTGGACAGGAACTCGACGAACTCCTCCACCCGCCGCGTCGCACGCTCGGACGAGTAGTTGTCCAGCGCGTCGCGTACGTCGGCAACCAGGCTGTGGAGTTCGGACAGTATCCAGCGGTCGAGCTCCGCCCGTTCTTTCACCGGCGGCGCGGACGCTTTGGCGGGGTCGTAGCCGTCGATGTTGGCGTAGGTGACGAAGAACGAGTACACGTTCCACAGCGGGATAAGGAACTGGCGGCGCACCTCGTCGGCCACGCCGAAGCCGAAATTGAGGTTGTTGGCCGGATTGTGCCGGCCGTACAGCCAGCGCATGGCGTCCACGCCCATCTTCTCCGCCGCGTCCTCGAACCAGATGGCATTGCCCTTACTCTTGTGCATCTCCGCGCCCTTTTCGTCGCGCATGAGCGCGTAGCTGAACACCGCCTTGAACGGCTCGGTGTTCTCCAGCGCCGTGCCCATGGTGAGGAGCGAGTAG
>JAQBWG010000124.1 GCA_027625225.1 Chloroflexota bacterium
AAGACCGGTTGTTTGGTTTAAGGGCCAGGCGAGTTTGTCGATGAGAGGGCTACTTTTCGAACTCTCTGGCTTCCAGCGACGTGAGGTAGAGCCAGATGGCCGAAAGTTCGTCGTCCGAAAGTTGCGCGAATCCCGGCCAGGGCATGTTCTCGGTGTCCAAAGTTTTTCCGTAGGGGGTCACACCGGTGCGGATGGTGGCGAAGAACTCTTCCTTAGTCCAGTCACCGATAGGGCCGCCGGGGGGGATGTTGGGGGCTATGGGTGCGGGGCCTCCGTCAGGGTCTCCGCCAGGGAGCGGGCCGCCGGAGAGGGTCTTGCCGTGACAGGCGGAGCAGACGACGGCGAGGTATTCGCCGTATTCCTCGGTGGCGCCGGGGACGGGGTCGGCGGGGCGGGGTGCTTCGTGGTCTATGACGGATGCGGGGATGATACTGCCGTCGACAAGGGTGAAGATTTTTCCAGCCAAGGCGAGCGAGGATTCGGGCAGTTCGTTGTCTACAGCAGGGATAGTTTTGAGGTAGGCGATGATGGCGCCGAGGTCGACATCGGAGAGGCGGTTGTAGTAGTTGGAGGGCATGATGAGGAGTGCCTTGCCGTCTTTGCCTACACCGTGGCGAATGGCGCGGACGTAGTCGGCGTCGGTGAAGGTGGCTCCGATGCCACCCTGTCCCGATGTGAGGTTGCGGGGGGCGATTGTGCCAAAGACGGGGTCGTCCGAGAGAAGATCCCCTGCGAGGTCGTCGCCGTGGCATTCGACGCAGAGGCCGATGGTTTCGACAAGATGGCGACCGCGTTCGATGGAAATCTGGTCGTCGGGCACCGTAACGGCGGCTTCTATGGTGTAGCTTTTGTTGACCTTGGAGTTGGCGAGGAGAAAAACGACGAGAATGAAGATGCCTATAACGACGATGAGACCGCCGAGCACGATACCAAGCCATTTCAGAACCCGCTTCACACTCGCCTCCTAAGCGAAGAGTCGGTTTGCTGACGGGCGTGGATGTAGGAAGTGTCCTGAAATCCGCGCCCGCGAATTAATATCAGAGAAGCGAAATGGGTGCAGTCTGTCTGGGGCGTAGGAACGGAGCCTGATATGATTTTCGAATGGATATGAAAAGGCTTTCATTCAACCCGGCTATTATTTTCGCGATTCTGGCGTTTGTGCTGATGCTTGTCGCGTGCGGTGACAATGACCGATCTACGGCTACGACGCCGACGCCGGGTGGGCTGGAAGCTACTCAGGTAGTGGGGACGGTTTCCCCAACGGGGACGGCGGGCGTGGCGAGTCCAACCGCGACGCCTATCGGCGGCGATAGCGGGCCGAGCGCTACGGCGACGCCGGTGCTGGATACGTCGGCACGGCTGGCGTCGCATCTGTTCATCCCGATAGGCGAGTGGCGTAGTATCGCTGGCCTGGGGGAGTTGCTGGGGTTCACCCCGTTCACGCAAGAGCAGTTTTTGGTCATTGGGGACGATGTCATTACGGCGGTGGGGAGCGGGATGGGGTGTTTGCGGTTCAAATACCGGGATGTGGAGTTCGAGAACGGGGTGCAGACGCTGTGCGTGGTGACGTTCGAGGAGACGGGCGATTGCGAAGGGCTTCCGTCGCTTTCACTGGATTTGCAAACGTTCCTGGAGTCGAACGGCCAGCCGGTGGGGAACGCGGACTTGCTTGAGTCGGGCGAGGGATTGTTCTACGCGGTATGCGAGACGGTTGGCGGTGCGTTCCGCCTGCAGCGGACGATACGGAACCTGCCGACGCTGTATTTCACGATTGTGGATGCGCTGGGAGACGGGCCGTATTCGCTGGGTCTGTCGGAGGTGGGGATGCAGCGAAACGGGGTGGTGACGACGTTCGGCGGCGAGGAGTTGGAGCCGTCGTGGACGGTGCCAGTGAGTTTTGAAATAGAGGGTATCGTGCTGACGGAGGCGTTGCGAGTGGAGTTTGAGGCGCAGGGGTGTGACAACTCGCCGGGATGTACGCTGGACCCGCGCATCGTGCGGCCGGGGGATTTTCTTAGTGTTAATGCGGGTATCCCACCGGAGCTCTTGGAGACGGCGTTCGACGAGGCGGCGGAGGCGTTGCGGGACCGGTTCTTCGAGGACCGCATCGGGTTGGGCTGGTCGGAGATTTCGCAGGTGCATCCGGACGCGTGGCGGGCGGCGTTCAACCGGCTGGTGGTGCTGGATATCATGACGGACACGGTGCGGTATTTCGGGGAGCTATACGGGGCGACGGACAAGGGCGTGCGCATCGCGTGGGCGCAGCCGTGGAACGCGTCGCAGCCGATTACGTTCCCGTACGCGTGCTTCCCCGATGATGTACAGGGCGAGACGGAGCGGTGTGAACACATCGAGGCGGCGATTCGAGTGGCGGAGGCGGCGCGCATCGCGGAGCTGCAGGGGGAGGGGTATGAGATTTGGTACAGCGGCAATATCAGTTATGACGGGGACGGGGAGTATGCTTCGTTGTCCACAAATCTGCCGGAGTACGAGAATTTCGACGGGTTGTGGATGCGGATGGAAGTGATTGGCGGCAGGCCGATTGACGATGTGCCGGTGGCGGTGGCGGTGGCGAATGCGGTGCGAGGGTTCGCGGCGGAGGTTGGGCCGGACGTTCCGGTGCTCATCTCGCTGAGCGGGCCGCCGATCACGGCGCAGACGGGCGGGGAGTTTTGCGAGGCGGAGATTTGCCCGTCGGACTTCGCGGGGATGTATGCGTTCGCGGAGGCGGGCCTGGAGGCGGCGCTGAGTTCGCTGTCGCGGCGGCAGTTCGTGGGGTTCTCGGTGGCGCTGTTCGAGGGGTCGCATTTCGATATTCGCAATCCGTACGAGCAGTTCCCGGGGTTCATGCTGAACCGGGTGGGGGAGACTGGGTACAACAATCCGGTGTTGAATATCTACCGGGCGAGGTAGAACGGGTGCAAGTCCTGATATGATTCCGGCATGAGAGAAGACAAACCACTTATCGGTCTGGTGCACAACGCGCTGGTTCCCGAGGCGCTCGTCCTGGGGAAGCGGCTGCTGTCGGTTTTGGGCGCGAAGAAGAGTTCGTGGGTAGCAACTGCGGAGGATGTGGATTCCAACGCAGACAAGATGGACGATACACGGGTGATCGTGACGGTGGGCGGCGACGGGACGATTCTGCGGACTGTGCGATTGGCGGCTCCGAAGGGTGTGCCGATCGTGAGCGTGAATATGGGCCGCGTGGGGTTCATGACTGAACTCAGCACGGAACAGGCGGAGCCGCAGATACGGGAGTATGTGTTCGGGTCGCCGCAGGTGGAAGAACGGATGATGCTGACGGCGACGCGGGTGTCGGGCTCGGGCGAGACGAACGATGTGCATGCGCTGAACGATGTGGTGGTGAGCCGGGGCCAGATGGCGCGGTTGTTGCAGGTGGAGACGTTTATCGACGGAGCGCAGTTGACCACGTACCGCGCGGACGGTGTGGTGGTGGCGACGGCGACGGGGAGCACGGGCTACGCGCTGTCGGTGGGCGGGCCGGTGCTGCATCCGCGGTCGAAGGAGACGGTGCTGGTGCCGATTGCGGGGCACATGTGTCTGCAGACGCCGCTGGTGCTGACGGAGGAGTCGGTGGTGGAACTGCACATCACGAACGACGCGCGGGGGTTCATGAGCGTGGACGGGTTCATCGCGCAGGACTTGCGTTTGGGCGACAGGATACGCATCAAACGGAGTCCGTACGTGGGGCGTCTGTTGCGGATGCGGGGGCCCGAGAGTTTCTACACGACGCTGACGCAGCGCCTGGGCGTCGTTGATAGATGAGCAGAATGCGACCCTGCACCTATTAGGAATCTTCTCGTGACGTGGCTGATGATGGATGTCTCGTATGGCAACTGAATGTCCGTATCCGATTATTTCTTGTAGAAAAGGGTAGTAGATGAGAGAAGACGTGGGTCATACTATCCGTCCGGAGCGGATGGTGGAGAGCAGTTCGAAGTTCGCCGGGAAGTTGGTGCAGGTGCACGTGGACACGGTGGAGCTTCCGGGCGGACGGCGAGCAACCCGCGAGGTGGTGGAGCACAAGCCGGCGGTGGTGATGATTCCGTTCGATGATGACGGCAATATCATTTTAGTGCGGCAGTACCGTCATGCGGTGAAGCGGGCGCTATTGGAGGCTCCGGCGGGAGGCATCGAGCCGGACGAGGACCCGGACGAGGGGGCGCAGCGGGAGTTGCAGGAGGAGATAGGGTTTTACGCGGAAGACCTGCGGCGGCTGGGTGCGTTCTGGACGGCGCCGGGGGTGTTCACGGAATATATGTACGCGTATGCGGCGCGGAAGCTGCGTCCGAGCGAGTTGCCGTCCGACCCAGACGAGGACATCGTGACAGAGCGGGTGTCGGTGGCCAAGCTAGAACGGCTGATTCGCGTTGGCGAGATTCAGGACGGGAAGACAATCGCGGCGGCGTACATGGCGTTGCTGCTAGCCCGCTGAGGCGGCGGCGAGGGCGCGCATAGTGCGGTCGGCGGAGGCCTGACGGTCGGGGCCGACAGTGATGACGGACGCGATGACTTCAGATGCTCCCCAGGCAAACACCTCCTGCAACTTATCAATGACCTGCGTTTCGTCGCCATAGATGGAGACGGCGTCTATGAGTTCGTCGGTCCAGCCGGTCCGGCTGGAGTTGGGGAAGCCGGCCTGTTCAAACATCTGCTCGTAGAAACGGGTGGTGGGGAAGTAGCCGAGGCGTTTGCGGACGCCTTCACGGACGGCAGCGGCGTCGGTGCTCACGCACACAGGGGTGTGGACTATGAGCGGGGGCGTGGCGCGTCCGGCGCGTTTCGCGCTTGCCTGTAGGGCAGGCAGGGCGGTTTTGCGGACGTAGTCGAAGGGGCAGACCCAGGTGATGGCGCCGTCGGCGACTTCGCCGCAGAGTTCGAAGGAGCGGGTGCGCAGGGCGGAGGCCATGACGGGAACGCCGGTGGGCGACGGGAGAGTGGCATGGGCGGTGTAGTGGGGGCCGTTGTGGTCTACTTTCCCTTGTTGCAGTAAGGGTTTGAGGACTTCGATATATTCGCGAAGGTGGCCGAGCGGTTCGCGGAAGTCCACTCCCCAGTTGTCCACCATGCCCTGTTTGTGCGCGGGGCCGACGCCAAGGCGGAAGCGATTGGGGGCGAGGTTGGCGGCTACCTGTACCTGTTGGGCGAGGAGGACGGGGTGGCGCAGCCAGATAGGGGCGATGGCGGTGCCGAGAAGAATGCGCCCGGTTTGGGCAGCGGCGACGGTGAGGACGGTCATGGATTCGCCGTACTGACCGCCGGATGTCATCCAGGCGGCGGGGACGCCGAGTTCTTCAGCGCGGCGAATCTGGGCGAGTGCTTCGGTGGGGGTTTTGCCCTCGGCTGCGATTCCTATGATGCCGGTGCCTTTTTTCATTGTGCAACCCCTATGCGAACTTCAGTGACCGTACCCTACCATGACTTGCTTGGCACGGGTATGGACGGGTGATACACTCAGCCACCAAGCAGGTATTGATGGATAGCCTTATTTTCTACAAAAAACCGAGGCGGAAGTTCCGCACGCTGGTGGCGGCGTTTGCTGGCTGGCCGGACGCGTCCGAAGCGGCGACGCGGGCGGTGGAATACCTGGTGAGTATGCTCCCGGCGCGGCGGATGGCGGAGATTGACCCGGAGGAGTTTTACGACTTTTCGATTGTGCGGCCGGTTACCCGTATAAACAATAACGGTGACCGCAGCATCAAGTGGCCTGAGAACGTTTTTTATCATTCGGCGTCACGGGGCAAGGCATCGTCAACGATGCTGCTGATAGGCGTAGAGCCGAGCCTGAAGTGGCGGGCGTATACAGAACTGGTGATGAGCGTGGTGGAACGGTTCGGCGTGGAGAAGGTGGTGTCGCTGGGGTCGCTGCTGGATGCGGTGCCACATACGAGGCAGGTGAAGCTGACGGGTGTGGCGACGACGCAGGCGGCGCGCGAAGAACTGGCGAAGCTGGGCATGCTGGATTCGGGGTATCAGGGGCCGTCGGCCATACACACGGCGCTGATGGAAGCGTGCACCAAGAAGAATATCCAACATATCAGCCTGTGGGGGCACTGCCCGCATTATGTGAACAC
>JAQBWG010000125.1 GCA_027625225.1 Chloroflexota bacterium
TGAAGTTCGGCGTTGGCGACCATCTTTTCGAGCATAGAAGGCGAGCCGTTGGACAGAATGGTCAATCGATATCCTGCGAGCGCCTTCAGCGCAGGGCGGGTGTCGGGGAACGGTTCCAGCTTGAGATACTCGTTCATCAGGTTTTGTTCGATTTGCCTATCAAGAGTCAAGCCTAACGAGTTGCAAGAAAACCGGAGGGCCTTGGAAGTCACTTCCCCGAAGTCTTGATAGTCCTCCATCAGGCTTATGAGCCAGGTGTATTCAAGTTGTTTGCTTCTCCAGAGACGGCTAAGTGCATCGCCGTTGCCCGGGAATAAAGCCTCGCACGTGGCTATGACGGAGTGCGTATTAAACAGCGTTCCGTAGGCATCGAACGCCAGTGCCTTAATGTGACCGAAGTGACCGGCCATGACTAGGCGTTAGCCGTCTGAGAGCGGTTGAATATGTAGTTGGCGCACTCTTCGCATACCGATTCGGGGATAACCCCGATACGCATGAGCTGGTTGAATACGAAACAGCCGGCGCAGAAGCCGACGAACGATTCGAGGGCGGCGAAGAGCGTGAGTACGCTCAATACCGCAATCGCTGCGACGGGAAGGTTTACGAGGAACAGGACGAGGGCGGTGGTTGAGAACACGAGACCGATTCCCTGGGCGAATCGCTTGGGTATTCCGGACGTTGGCTTGTCCCAGCCGAGTCGTGGGGTGATGACCTTTGTTGCCAAGAGGCCGATGGGGCTGAATTTCGGTCCGCTAGCTACGTGGGCCAGGAAGCCGTAGACCATGAAAGCCACAATCCAGACTTGCTGGGTAAAGATTGCGGACAAGGCTAGTGCGACTACCATGCCCGCTACAAGGCGTGCCGACACTTCGTTTACCGGGTCAGGGAAGCTGAAAAACCAGCTCAGGCCTGTTTTCTTGTGATTGCCATGTGTTGTCATTGTGATTGTCTCCGTAAATACAAAACCCTCGACTTATTCAATCGAGGGTTATCATCGTTTCGTCAGGTAAGGTCTGCTGTTCTTATCTCAAACGCCGATAAGCTCCCTCATATGGAGCGGCGTACACAAGCAGACCTTAGTAAACATTTTCATTGCTTTTTAGTCTATCTCCGTCTCTAGGGGTCTGTCAAAACCTTTGACATTGCCCATCTGCAATACCCCTCGTATAGTGTGATGCTGTTGGCAATGAAACGATGCAAGGGAGATGTGTATGGCCAGTGAGCGAGGACGGGTTCAGATAGAGCAAAGCACGGCTACTAGGCCGGTAACCGGCAGGCCTGTAGTATATGCAACTGAAGGAATCATTTCCAGTGGTCACTATCTCACCTCGATGGCCGGGATGCGGATGCTCCTCTCCGGTGGCAATGCCTTCGATGCGGTTGTCGCGGCCACGTTTGCGGCTGCGGTTATCGAACCCACGGCATCGTATTCGCTCGGCGCCGAGTCGGTATTCATTTTCCACGACGCCAAGAGTGGTGAAATGCTTACGCTCAGCGGCCAGGGTGTGGCCCCGAAAAAGGCCACGGCAGACTTCTACCGCTCCCAGGGGCTGGAAAGCATTCCAACAGGCCCTGGGAGGACAGCACACCTCGGTCTGGCGGTTCCGGGAGTGGTTGATGCGCTGTTCACGATTCTTGATCTGTACGGGACAAAGACGGCCGGGGAGGTTCTTGGACCGTCTATCGAATATGCCGAACGCGGGTTCCCCCACTACGAGTACATGATTGAAGGACTGAAGTCTCTCGGTGTTCGCGAGGCGTGGGCAAACTATCCGCCCGGAGGTGCGGAAGTGTTTTTGGATGATGGCGATTGGCCGAAACCAGGTACCTTGCTTATTCAAAAGGGCTTGGCGGACACTTTCAAATTGATGGTTGAGGCGGAAACAGGAATGTCAGGAGATCGAGCGTCCGGGATTCGTGCGGCGCGTGATGTGTTTTACGAAGGCGTCATTGCTAAAAATCTGGTGTCTTCAGCCCAACAAGTAGGCGCGATACTGGAACTGGATGATTTGGCCGACTACCACTCCAAGTTTGAGCAGCCCGTCAAAACGACGTTCGGGGAATATGAGGTGTACGGTCAGGGGGCATGGACGCAGGGGCCTGTATTGTTCCAGGCGCTGAATATCCTCGAGAATTTTGATCTACAAGCGATGGGCCACAACACTCCAAAGTACATCCACGTGGTCGCGGAAGCACTCAAACTGGCACTTGCAGACCGCGAGGCGTTTTATGGCGACCCGGATTTCACAGTCGTCCCTATAGATGGGCTTCTATCCAAGCAGTATGCAGCTCAGCGGGCAAAGCTTATTGATATCGAAAAGCCTGTTCCTGAGCTACCACCTGCGGGTGACCCTTGGAAATACTCTTCTCTAAAGAAGCCTGCCTCTCTTGCAAATATCGCACATCCGGTCTATGCCGAAGCTGGGTTCACCGGAGGCAACAGCGCTAAGCAAGGGACTACACATATCGCCGTGCTCGATAAGGACGGCAATATAGTCTGTTCAACTCCGAGCGGTGGAAGTTTTTCAAAATCCGTTTTCTTTCCTGAATTAGGCTTTGCGCCGAGCACACGTATCGAGATGTTTAACTTCGTAAAGGGACACCCGAACGAACTCGAGCCGGGTAAAAGGCCTCGAACGACGCTTATCAACTACATCGCGTCGAAGGATGGAGTTCCGGTCATGACGTTCGGTTGCCCGGGTGGCGACCACCAGGTGCAGGGGAATTTGCAGTTGATGCTGAATACGTTCGTGTTCGGGATGAATCCACAGGAAGCTATCGAAGCCCCGCGGTTCGCCACGGATAGTGTCACCAATTCGTTCTACCCCCACGTGTATTTGCCAGGCCAACTTTCGGTAGAAGACGGAGTAGACCAGGAAATTGTGTACGAATTGAAGGTGATGGGGCACAAGGTCGTTCGCGCGGCCGTATGTGGATTGGGGGCTACGATTACTCATCGCGACCCTGACACAAAGGTTCTGAGCGCGGGTGCAGATCCGCGCCGAGCGTGCTACGCCATCGGATGGTAGTAAAGTTTAGGGTTCACGCCAGGATTGGATGTAGATTTTCTGTGCCGTGATAGGCGAGGTTGGGCCTGGTATCTGGCGGATAAGTGTTGCGATGGTCGAACTCTCAGCACTGGCGGTGACGATATAGTCTTTATACGCCTGTACATAAATCCATGTATCGCCGGAGTTGCCGTCCGTGGAGAAGCCATCAGACACGAAGTCCACCAATGAGTTGTTGAAGAACTCGACAGTATACGCGCCGCCTGCTATCAAAGAGCCGTCTATGGCTTCGGCACCAGTGCCACGCGGTGTCTGCTATACTTTGAAGCTAGCCGGACAGTCGAGAATGGTTCGTTATGTCTTCTACCGAAACCTCGCAAACCAGTACATCGTTGAGCGCAACTCGCGGGGCTTCCCGCAAGTACGGCAGAATTGTGGTCAAGGCCGGTAGCGCACTTCTTACCCATAATGGCGAACGCCTCGACGTTGAAGTGATGGGCGCGCTGGTCCAACAGCTGGCGCAGCTTCGCAAGCAAGGAATCGAAGTGATACTGGTGACCTCCGGCGCTGTAGCCGCGGGTCGGCATACGCTTGACGTGCCCAGAGAACGGCGCAATATATCCCTGAGACAAGTTATGGCCGCTGTGGGGATGGGGAAGTTGCTCCAGGTGTACGAACAGCTTTTCCAGGAGCACGATATCCATGTCGCACAGGCGCTTCTTACCCGTCACGATTTAGAGGACCGTTCCGGTTATTTGAATGTGCGCAACACGCTACTCAAGCTCATGGAACTTGGGGTGGTTCCTATCGTCAACGAGAACGGTAGACGAATTGGGCGGTCGGGTATTCGGCGATAACGACACACTGTCGGCGCTGGTCGCCAATCTCGTGGACGCGGACTTGCTGGTGCTTCTCGGCCACGTGGACGGTCTGTTTACAGCCGACCCCCATGTGGATAAAAACGCGCGGCTTGTAACCAAAGTCGAGAAGATTGACTCGACGATTGAGGCACTCGGAGGCACGTCGCGCGACGGACTGGGGAGCGGCGGTATGGCGACGAAGTTGGAGGCTGCCAAGCTCGCGACATCGTCCGGCACGGGTGTGGTCATCGCCAGCGGGGTTCAGGCTGACGTACTCCTCAAGCTGGTCGCCGGTGACTCCATCGGTACTATGTTTACTCCCATCGGAAGCCGCAAGGAGAGCCGGAAACGGTGGTTGCTCAGCGGTGCATCTGAGAGCAAAGGCCAGGTGGTGGTGGACGATGGTGCGATGAATGCTCTTGTCCGCCGGGGAAGCAGCCTGTTGCCCGCCGGAATTACCGAGGTACGGGGTTTGTTCAGGCGGGGCGACGTTATCACTGTGGTGGGCAAAACGGGCCGCAGCCTGGCTGTGGGCATCGCGAATTACGGTTCGGAGGATATTTCTACGATTAAGGGCGCTCACTCGGAACGTATCGGTGAGCTGCTGGGCCGTGACTTCGGCGACGAAGCTATCCACCGCAACAACATGGTGGTACTGTAAAACGAAGGACTTTTCGAGGGAGAAGAGGATGTCCGGACTTGACTCCATCGGCATCGCGGCGAAGAAGGCGGGGCGTCAACTTGCCAAGTTGACGAGCGCCACCAAAGACCGCGCGCTTCTGAGTATTGCGGACGCGCTTGTCTCCCGACAATCCGTAATCATTGAGGCTAATCGCAAAGACCTGGAAGCGGGCAAGGCAGCAGGGCTTTCGGACGCGATTTTGGACAGGCTTTTGCTGGATTCCACGCGGCTGGCGGCTCTGGCGAAAGATGTCCAAAAAGTCGCCGGACTGCCCGATCCTGTTGGCGAAGAGTTCGACCAAAAACTTCTCCCCAATGGTGTGCGTCTCAGCAAACGCCGCACGCCTCTGGGGGTCATCGGCGCGATATACGAGAGCAGGCCGAACGTCACCATAGACATTTCGGTGCTGTGCCTGAAGTCGGGCAACGCGGTTATATTGCGCGGAGGCAAGGAGTCCATCAACACCAACACGGCGCTGGCCGAACTGGTGCGGGACACTATTTCCCAAGCCGATTTACCCAAAGACGCGGTGCAGCTCATCACATCAACCGACCGCAAGCTGGTGGACGAGATGCTGAAGATGAAGGACTACATAGACCTGCTCATTCCCCGAGGAGGCGCCGAGCTGGTGAAGCGGGTCGCTGCCGAGGCAACGATGCCGGCAATCACCGGGGGTATCGGTGTCTGCCATACGTACATAGATAAGTCCGCGAATCAAGGTATGGCTGTCGCTATCGCCTATAACGCGAAGGTGCAACGTCCCACGGTGTGCAATGCGATGGACACCTTGCTGGTGCATGCCGATGCGGCGCCCGTTGTGCTGCCACAGGTGGCGCGCGAGTGGGGCAAGGCGGGGGTGGAGATTCACTGCGACCCTGCGTCGTTGAATATCCTGCAGGCGGTGAAGGGTGAGTTTTCGAACGGCTTCAAGCTGGTACCCGCGCAAAAAGAGGACTGGGGCACCGAGTTTCTGTCGTTGACGGCGTCGGTGAAGATGGTGGGTTCGCTGGACGAGGCGTTGCTGCATATCGAGGAGTACGGCTCCGGGCATACGGAGGTCATCGTGACGGAAGATTACTCAGCGGCGACGCGATTCGTGAACGAGGTGGATGCAAGCGCGGTGATGGTGAATGCGAGTTCGCGCTTGAACGACGGCGGCGAGTTCGGCCTGGGGGCCGAGGTTGCTATCAGCACGAGCAAGTTCCATGCGCGAGGGCCGATGGGGCTGCGGGAACTGACCTCCTATAAATGGGCGGTGATGGGGACAGGTCAGATAAGAAACTGAACCGGCCACCAGGCCGGACATTGGTATGGTGAATAATCCTATGGCTTTTTACTTCGAACGCGAGTGCCGAACGGCGAACTCCGAGTGCTACACCATAGTCGAGGACGACAACAGTATTGGTCGCGTTGACCTGCACTTCGCTGATGCAATCGTGCACGCGTCACTGAGCATCGTGGAGAGTCTCACGACCGAGCGTATCCAGGAATTGATAGATATTATCGAC
>JAQBWG010000126.1 GCA_027625225.1 Chloroflexota bacterium
TACATCGCGGTAAGTCCCCTGTCTCTGGACGAACCAGACGATTTACAACCAAGCTATCGCATCGTATGATTTAGGAGATGATGTCCTCGGATGCGAATCTAATTTTCCAGGTGCCGTAGGAGGTTCAATGGGCTCGTACATAGCGGAATATATTTGGGTTGATGGGACGATACCTACCGAAAAACTGCGCTCCAAATCGAAGATTGTTAAAGACGATGAAGAGCTTCCTCTTTGGGGATTTGATGGCTCCAGCACTAACCAAGCCACTGCAGACAAGTCGGACTGTGTTCTCAAGCCGGTGTTCGTCTGCCCCGATCCGATAAGAGGAGGGAATAACAAGCTCGTTTTATGTGAAGTCCTTCTTGCCGATTTGTCTCCGCATCCCACCAACCACCGTGCCGAGCTCGTAGAAGTAGCCGAACTTTATGCCTCTCACGAAGCACTCTTTGGAATCGAGCAAGAGTACACCCTATTCGATGGTGCCAAACCCCTCGGCTGGCCCGACAACGGATTCCCTGCACCACAAGGCGGATACTTTTGCGGCGTCGGAGCCGATGAAGTTTTCGGAAGGCCCATCGTAGATCGCCACATGCAAGCATGCCTCGATGCCGAACTCGGCATTTTCGGCATCAACGCAGAAGTGATGCCTGCCCAGTGGGAGTTCCAGATCGGCACCCTCAGTCCTGTAGAGGCCGCCGACCACCTTTGGGTCGCCCGATGGCTACTGTACCGCCTCACAGAGGACTACGGAGTAAACGCAACCCTCTACCCCAAACCGGTAAAGGGCGATTGGAATGGGGCAGGCGCACACACAAACTTCTCCACCAAGGAGATGCGCGAATCCTTCGACTACGTCATCAAAGCCTGCGAAGCTCTGAGTGAACGGCACGAACTTCACATCGCCAACTATGGCGACGCCATCGAAGAGCGTCTCACAGGGCGGCATGAAACCTGCTCGTACAAGGAATTTCGCTACGGTGTTTCAGACCGAGGCGCTTCCGTTCGAATCCCCTGGCAGGTCGCTAGAAACCAGAAGGGATATATCGAAGACCGCCGCCCCAATGCAAATGTCGACCCCTACGTCGTCACTAGGCTGATGCTGGAAACTGTGTGCGGAGCCTTCGAACGTCGTTCATCCGCTCAGCCAGCTCACGCGACCGCAAACGACTAACCCTGATACCTAGCTACGAACTTCGGCTAGGCAGACCAGAGCGATAACCCAACATTCACAATCATGTCGTGAATAGGAAACCCTTCTGGGATTTCCATCGAGGGCTCAATGTTGTCAACCTGTCTCCCGAGTGCTGTCGCGACTCGGCTCGCGATGTCCGGTTCTTTTCCTATCGGTGTGCCCGTCACGAATAGTGGTGTGTCTTCTGGAAGTGGAGTGTTGGGGTATTGCTGGTCGTATGTAATGACCGCCCGCTCGGTTACTTCAGTGATTCGATTGACTAGAACATCTCCTTCGACGGGAGGTTCTGCACCCCAATAGGCAGCCTGATGCGACATCGGCAACCAATCACGCACAACAATCGCCTCGCACCCATCCGCCGCTGCCCATGCAATAATCGCATCCGCCTTGTTTATCGCGCGCGCTAAAGCTAACGGCCGAAGTTCAACAACAGTGAGTTTCAATCCTGCGGATAGCAATGTGGTTGTCAGCGTGGATACCGAGCGCTTTGTAGCCGAAAGCACCATCCACTGACTATTATCAAGAGTGTCAGGAAGTCGCTGCCATGCCAAATACGATGTGTCAGCAGAGATTCCCATAGTGCGTTGAGCTTCGCGCGGCACGATTTGTGCAGGATCCATTCCACGTGCCTTCGGTAATATCAAATTTTGCATTCGAGTTTGATATCCGGGGACTACCCCGAGAACATTCCGGATGTTAGGCTGCATCTCACCGACGGCCACACGGAGGAAACTCGACATTCGTCTCGGGTCGCTTACAATCCCCTCTCTGAACAATCTGGGGTTTACTTCCACCACTCTATAATCCAAGACTTCTAACTTCTTTGACAGCATCAGCTTGATATAGCCATGCTCTAACGTAATCGTAGCCGTCTCATGGGACACACCCACCCCCAAATCCTTTAAGACATCACGGACCTTTGCAACGAGTCCCTCTAAACCAAACGAGACCCCGTTCCTCCTACCGTCATGCCGGGTAGACGACTCCTTCTCTTTCTTTTTCTTCGCTTGCTTGTTTTTCTTTGCTTTCTTCGATGGCCTTTCTGCTGATACTTCGTTTGCGACTTCTGCTTCCGCCGAATCCGCAGCCGTGTCGACTGGCTTCACTCCGCTTGAAGAGAATGGGGCCGACGTATCCGTCCCCTTCATTTCGTCCTGTATCGCTTTAGCTGCGGAAATAGCTCCCGGCTTTTCGAAGAATGGAGAGACGTCTTCCGGCCTCCATCGTTGTTTCAAATCTTCCTTTGGCTTTTCAACAGGTTTTTCAGCCGGGGAACCTTCCATAGCGTTCTGAGAAACACCTGCGTCCATCGGCTTTTCGTCAGGTATTTTGAACTTTGAGAAGGAAGAAGGCGACTTAGGTGACGGCGTGCTCTGTAGGATAGAGGCCGTTGCTTTGGGCGGCGCAGAAGAATCCTTCGGCTTCACTGGCTCAATCGTCTGTTTCGAAGAGTCGTTTGGAACTATTGGCGGGACACCCTGCGAAGCTGTCTCGGTCAATTTTCGTTCAGCCGCCAAGCTTTGAAACGCCGAGCTGAACATGGCCTCTTCAAATGACTTTGAGGGAGCCTTTTCAACTGGTTCCGGCTGCTGTACTTTCGGTTTTACATCTGGTGCGTCGGAAGAATCTTTTCGAACTCCACGTTCTTCAGCTAGACGCCCAAATGCGGCCTTGAAGTCATCAGCTTCGACATCTTCCGGAATACTTTCAACTGGACCCGGCTGCTTGGGGATGGCTGGCTGAGACGGCGCACTGCCGAGTTCAGGACGCGGATGGCTCTGACGACTGGCATCTTTCGCGAGTGACTCCCTGAAATTCTTCGCCTCTTCGCGTTCTGCAACAAGCCGCTCGAACGCAGCACGCAGTTGCTCACTTTCAACGTCTGCTTCATTTGCCGGAGCGCTGAGATTTTCATGCTTGCCGGGTTGAGGATTCAATTCATGGGTATGCACACTGGCTTGTTCATCATCAATCTTCGGCATCTGTGGCGGCTTCGGTAAAGGGGCATTCTCTTTTTGTTCAGTCGCTTCGGTTCGTTGCAATCGCTCGCTAATAAGTCGTTCAAATTCGGCCTTCACACGCAGCCGTTCGGCTTCGGTTTCTCCCGCATCGTCGGTCGAATCTATATCGGGGGCAGCTTCAGGCCTCACACCCCTCTCATCCAAAGTCGAAGCATTTTCAGTACCGCTTGTGCTATCTACATACTCCTCAACAACAGGTAAATCAACAACTTCGGCCTAAGGAGAAGCAAGCTCCGGCTCTTCAGTCGGCTCTTCTACTTGATCGGGTATCTGTTGCGACTTAAGACGTTTCCTGAACGCCTCAATCTGTTCTTCTACCGAGTTACTCGCCCTAGATAAATCCGGTTTTGAAGATTCCTGTTCCGTCTCTTCCTTAACTGGTTTCGATGAATCTTCGCCGTTCGAATCACTAGGAGTAGTGAAGAAGGAACCAAACAGCCCGCTCTCGCCAGGGCTTGAATCAGCAGCCTCGGCTCTTTGAAACACCGGACTTTCCGGTGTTGGCATTGGGCTGCGCGCTTTCGTATCATTCGATGAAGAAGTTATGACCTCATCCGAAGCTTTCTCGTCTTGTACTTGACCACTTTCGTCTTCAGTCACAACATCCGCCGCCGTGGATTCGTCTAGAAAATGGGAGAGAACATGCTGGTCTACTTCCTGTCGAACAAGAAAGCGGTCGCCGCAAACCAAACAGCGGTACTCCTCTTCCTTTGCGGTACCAATCATTTCCTGCAAACCGAGGCGAAGCAACAACTCCGGCTGCTCGGTGTATTGCGTGCGGAACCTGCGAACGGTGGCTTCGTTCACGTTTAGAGCGCGTGCGACTCGTGCTGCCGACCAGCCTTCCTTAAGTCCCCACAGGATAAACCGTCGCTCTTCGGCATTCAGCCACGAGTTACGTTTGCTTTCGCTCCGTGTTGGGGGTCCATTTTGAAACCGCTCATCTAGCGTCTGCTGCGGCATATGCCCCTCTCTTACTGGTGCAGCGACCTAGCGCTTCATACGAGTATACGGAATAGATTGAATTTTTCTTGGTGAATCTCGGTGTGTTCTAGGCAAATTTCGGCTTTGTATAAAACTAATTATACCGCAGGTTAAGCTATTCCCTGCTCGTTTTACGCTTCTTTGAAGAACGATTGACACCGTTCACCGCAGTATCTAAGATGCCGCTGGCATCGAAATCGAAGCCAATAATTTCTATTGCGATTGAAACGTTACAAAAAAGAACAAAGAGCAGAGGAGGAACTTCATGCCCCGTCGATACAACGTACGGTTTGAATCAAAACTTCCCATAAAAATGCGGGACGGCACCACCACCTACGCAGATGTATTCCGGCCCGCAGCACGTGGAAAATTCCCCGTTCTCCTCACCCGCACGCCCTACGACAGAACCGGCGGCCACAGCAGAACCGGCACCCTCGACGGCGTCCGTGCGGCCATGGCCGGCTACGCCGTCGTTATACAGGACGTTCGCGGACGCTACAGTTCCGAAGGGCAGTTCAACCCCTTCCACCAGGAGATTGACGACGGGTACGATAGCGTCGAATGGGCAGGTGCCCAAGCCTGGAGCGACGGCAAAGTCGGCATGTTCGGTGGCTCCTACGTCGGCGCCACCCAATGGCTCGCCGCTTCCTCTCAACCCTCCTCACTTAAAGCCATAACACCAGGTATCACCGCCTCCGACTATCACGAAGGCTGGACATGGCAAGGCGGCGCTTTCGAGCTTAGCTTCAACCTCGGCTGGGCACTCACCCACTTCACCGCCGCCAACTATCCTCACCTCGTCAAACACGCGGGCAAAAAGAAAAGCGGCTTGAAGAAGTTAATCACCGAAATCGACAGGATGGACGAAAACTTCAAGTTCGCGCCCATGAAAGACTGGCCTGTGCTGAAAGATGGACTCGCCCCTTACTACTACGACTGGCTCAGCCATCCCGAATACGACGCTTACTGGAAGAAAGTCTCCATCGAAGAGTCGCACTCCAAGATCAACGTCCCCGCCCTCAACTACGGCGGCTGGTACGACATCTTCCTTGGTGGCACCCTTCGCAACTACACGCACATGAAGAAATCCGGTGCAACTGCGACCGCAAAAAAGGGCCAGCGCCTTCTCATCGGTGCATGGGTACATCCTGGCGCAGCGCCGGGCTTTGTAGGCGCGCCTGTAGGTGAACAATACTTCGGCGCCAATTCCTATTCGGGGATGATCGATATCCACGGCATCGAGCTTCGCTACTTCGATCACTTCCTCCGGGGGATGGACAACGGCGTCGCCGATGAAAAACCCGTTCGCATCTTCACCATGGGCACCAACGTTTGGCGGGAGGAAGACGACTGGCCCCTCAAACGGGCGAAGGACACCAAGTTCTTCCTGCGCAGCGGTGGCCGCGCCAACAGCTTCCACGGGGACGGAACCCTCAGCCAAGAGACACCCGGCGCAGAGCCGCCCGACGTCTTCCTCTACAACCCCTTGAACCCCGTACCCACACGAGGCGGCGGCCTGTGTTGTTTCGATTCGTTCGGAAACGCTGCCGGAGCCTTCGACCAGCTCGAAATCGAATCTCGGCCCGACGTTCTCGTCTACAGCACACCGCCGTTAAAGCAGGATGTCGAGGTCACCGGCCCCATCACCGTCACCCTGTACGCCGCGTCATCCGCCAAGGACACCGACTTCACCGCAAAGCTCGTTGACGTCGGCCCGGACGACTGCTGCGCCATCAACCTTACCGATGGCATCATCCGCGCCCGCTACAAGACGCCACGGACGGCTGCGAAACTCATCGACCCCGGAAAGGTCTATGAGTAC
>JAQBWG010000127.1 GCA_027625225.1 Chloroflexota bacterium
GTGGAGATGAGGTGTACCTGGTGGGCGGGAGTGTGCGAGATGCGCTCCTCGGTCGTGAAACCGGTGATGTGGATATAGCAACCTCCGGTCGTGTGGAGGAAAGCGGGTCTGCCTTGGCACGGTTGTTTGCTGGCACGTTCGTTGTGATGGACGCCGAACGTGGGATAGGCCGGGTGATAGTTTCGGGTCAGGCAGGTATTCAACATATAGATATCGTGTCCTTGGGAGAAAGCATCGAGTCGAATTTGGCGCGACGTGATTTCACTATAGATGCAATGGCGGTGCCGTTGCGCATAGACGGCGAGCATACTGCTGAAATAGTTGACTTATTTGAAGGGCAGATTGATTTAGATGCGGGCCGTATCCGCGCTTTGAACGATGCAGTGTTTACTGAAGACCCTGTTCGGTTGTTGCGGGCAGTGCGGCTGGCGGCACAACTTGACATGCAGATCGAATCTGGCACAACCGGTGCGATTAAACGTGATGTGGCGCTTGTAGTGGGCATCGCTGGCGAGCGTGTCCGTGATGAGCTACTGAAGCTTTTGGCAACAGCCAGGCCAAGTTCCGCCCTAAAGCTGCTTGACGAATTGGGCCTCCTTTGCGAGATAATGCCAGAGCTTTTGGAATCAAAGGGGGTCGACCAGCCGGCCGAACACCATTGGGATGTATTCAACCATCTGGTTGAGTCTCCCGGCCAAGTCGAGCGAGTGCTATCTGTAGCGGATGAACCGCAGGATGAGGCTGCTGTATCGGTTCCGACCTTCGATGGGATACGTGAATACTTTGCGGCTCCGGCCAGCGATGGCTTTTCCCGACGTACAATGCTAAAGTTTGCGGCTTTGCTGCATGATGTCGGGAAGCCTGCGACAAAGACGATTGAAGATAATGGTCGCATTCGTTTCTTGGGCCACCAGCATGTGGGTGCGGAAACGGTCGAGGAAATAACGAAACGGCTGCGATTTAGCAGAAAAGGAGTCGAGATGGTGTCGTCTATGGTGACATACCACCTCCGACCGAGCCAGATGGCTCAACCTGGCGAAATGCCAACCGCCCGTGCAGCGTATCGTTACTTCAGAGATGTCGGCGATGTGGCGATAGACACGGTGTATTTGAATATGGCCGACTATCTGGCTGCAAAGGGGCCGGAACTTGAAATCGAAGATTGGCAGCGGCATTGCCGCATCATAGAGACGATCTTAGAGTCACGAAATAATACATCTTCAGAAAAAGAAAGCCCAAAGCTGCTGAATGGGTATACACTAATGAAGGCCTTCGATATACCTGCCGGTCGTTTTTTGGGGCAAATGCTTGAACTGGTTCGGGAAGCCCAGATGACCGGTGAGATTCATACAGTAGAGGAAGCATTGGAATTGGTGAAAGCAAAAATGGAGGAACGGAACGGCGGTGCGTAGGTATTTTTGGAGTATTCTCTCCGTCCTCTTTTTAGTCATAGTAGCTGGACTCACTCTCGGGTTTCAAACTATCCACATAGGAAACTTCGAACGAGGTGGGGACACGGCCCTCGGCCTTAAGCTCGGCCTGGACCTCAGTGGCGGCAGCCATTTGGTGTATCAGGCACAATTGTTGGACCCCGAAACCGGAGAGGCGATTCTTCCTACTCCCGAACAGATGGACTCCCTCAAAGCGATTATCGAACGTCGGGTAAACAGCACCGGTCTCGGCGAGCCAATTATTCAACTTCTTGGTGAAGACCGCCTCCTCATACAGTTGCCCGGTGTTGAGGATACTGCCAGGGCCAAGGGAATCATTGGTGAGACGGCCAGGCTGGAGTTCAAGCATCGGACGTTCAACGTCGTGGAGAATATAAATATTGCGCCGGAAGACATCCTTACTTCCACTATCTCTGAGTACGATTTCACCGCTGCTTCGACCGACCCCACATCCAACGCTACAACCACCGACTCAACATCTATAACAAGTACCGATTCCGTTATTGATTCAATTTCAACTACCAGTACCGCCGCTACTTCCACACCCGCAGACGGCAGCGCCCTCCCGTGGCTGATTATCGAATTCACAGAGAAGGGCGCTCAAGAGCTCGAAAGAGTTCTCGATGAAATATCCGCCCGGCTCGAGACTGGTCTGGAGATACATCAAACTATCCCCGACCTGATTACCATTTCGATAACCGGAAAGGAATTCCGTGCGATTTCCATGCCCGGCGCCTCCGACCTTATCCAACGAGTCCCGGGCTCGGAAACGAAGTTTGCCATTCTCCTGGTAGAAGCTGCAGGCCAGTTCCCTCAACCGGTGACAAGTACGGTGGCAGGGGCACAACAAATATTCGGAGACGATTTTGAACTGAGCTTTAGTCAGGTATTGGGCGCCGTTGATGAAAGCATCGGCCTGACCGGTGACGATTTGGAACGAGCCTATGCTGATACACACCATACGACGGGAGAACCGATAGTCAGTCTTGTATTTAATGATGAGGGTAGGCAGAAGTTCGCTGAGTTGACATCCAACCTGGTAAACACCGGCGATGTCATTGCAATTTTCCTGGACGACCAGGAACTCATCGCTCCGGCCGTAAGTTCGGCCATCACCGGAGGCATAGCATTTATCCAGGGCGGAGATTTCACCGCCCAGCGGGTACGCGATATCTCCAACCTTTTGGAGGCCGGCCGCCTTCCTGTCCCGGTTATGCTGGTTCAGGAACGCCAGGTAGACGCCATATTGGGTGCCGATTCTCTAACCAAGAGTGTGATTGCCGGTCTGATCGGACTGGCAATGGTTATAGTGTTCATGGTGGTGTACTACAGAATACCCGGCATCGTTGCGGGCGCAGCCCTAATCTTTTATGCCGCTCTGAACCTGACGATATTCAAGTTGCTTCCGGTGACATTAACCCTATCGGGTGTTGCCGCTGCGGTGCTAGCCATCGGTATGGCGGTCGACGCAAACATCCTGGTATTCGAGCGTATGAAAGAAGAATTGCGTGCCGGTCGCACGTTGCTATCCGCTATCAACATCGGATTCAATCGTGCCTGGACGGCTATCCGAGATAGCCACGTCGCAACACTCATTTCCACTGCCATTTTGTTCTGGTTTGCCGATACGCTTGGCGCGACGGTGGTACAGGGCTTCGCAGCCACGTTGGCTATAGGTACGATTATTAACCTGTTCACTGCACTTACGGTTACCCGTGTTTTGCTGCGGGCTGTAACCGCCACCCGATTGTCCAAGAAGTTGGGCCTGTTCGTACCGATGGGCGGTCATGTCGGGACGCCGCAGCGAAAATCAACCGGTCAGACATCGCAAAGGAGTTAACGTTGGACTGGGTAGGACTACGAAAATGGTTTCTCGTTTTATCCCTCGGCATGATTTTGCCAGGGGTAATCTTCCTGATTCTCGCGCCGGGTCTTCGGCAGGGAATAGACTTTACGGGCGGCAGCAGCCTTACCATCCAGTTTGCCGAACCGGTGACTCAGGAAGATTTGAGGGCTGGTTTGACTGCGATTGGAGTCGAGGGGGTGACCGTTCAGCGACTCGGCGACGATAGTTACTTCATCAGGACGAAAGAACTCAGCGAGACTGAGAGAGACGACCTTCTATTCGGGATTCAGCGTGCGTTGGGGACGAGCGGAGTTGAACTGCTTGCCTTCGATTTGGTGTCTCCGGTCTTGGCCCGGGACGTCATCATTAAGGGGTTCTGGGCGGTTTTCGCCGCAGTAATTGGTATTTTCCTGTATATGTGGTGGGCGTTCCGAAACATGTCAAGTCCGTTCCGTTATGGTGCCGCCGCGATATTGGCACTCGTCCATGACACGCTCATCGTCGTAGGTGTGTTCGCCATACTCGGTGTTGTGGCCGATATCGAAGTCAACACGATGTTCCTCATCGCCTTGCTGACAACCATCGGCTTTAGCGTGAACGATACCATCGTCGTATTCGACAGGCTTCGGGAGAACGTAAGTTTCTTCCCCGGTCGAACTCTATCCGCGAACGTCAACCTCAGCATTTCCGAGACGTTTTCCCGGTCGGTCAACACCAGCGCGACACTGCTTGTAACCATCCTGGCGTTGCTGCTATTCGGTGGGCCGACCATCCGCGACTTCTTGCTTGTCTTACTCATCGGTGTGGCAGTCGGAACCTACAGTTCCATCGCAGTAGCGAGCCAGTTCCTGGTGCTTTGGGACCAATTTGGAATGGGCTGGCCATTCAACCGCAAGCAGATACCGACCGAAACTGGCCGAACAAAGGCCGCGACGAACTAAGAGTTAGAACGCGCCGCCACGAAGCCGGCGATGGTTTGTCGCAAGTCACGTGAAGCGTCCGTTTCCTCGGGCGATTCATCCGCGAACGGCGTCCGGCTTAGTCGGCGATAGACATCCCCTGCGGCTTTGTGGAAGTTCGGCGTTATGCCGACGCTTTCGAAGCTGGCTGCAATCTCATCCATTTCCCCCGCCCACCTGTACGCCTTCGATGGCAGCGACGGTATCTGTTTTTGCATCTTCGCGTACGCCGGTGCCTGACTGAACTCGAACTCCGCAGCCAGTTCATCGCTCAACCCCTGCGCCTCGGCGGCTGCCAGCGCGGCGATGGACAATGCGGACGTGGCCTTGGTGAACCCGGCGTAGCACATCTTGATGGCCGATGCCTTCCCCACTTCGTCGCTGATGCGGCGGATGGCGATACCCTTGCCGTCCAACTCGTCCATCAGATGGGCATGTTCACCCGACGTATAGAACCTCGTCACTTCTCTATCCGGCGGCAGGCCGATGATTGAGCCGTCTATAAATTTCCCTCCGGCCGAGACAATATTGCGCTCGATGTTCTTCACCGTTTGAGGTGCTATAGCGTTACAGTCGGCGAAATAGACATCAGCCTTTGTGGCACGGATAGCCTTCGCTACTCTGGCGGCCATACCGGCGGCCTCTGCCGGTACGAGGATGGACATAATCAGGTCGGCTTGGACGACCATGTCATCAAGAGTCGAACACACTTCAAACCCGGCGTTGCCTGCCAGATTGCGCGTGCGCTCGCTTCGCCCCTCCAGGCAGGTAATGACGCGATAGCCGCGCTCCCGGAGCGTGCGTCCGACGGAGCTGCCCATCTCTCCTGGACTGACGATGGCGATGGTGTGTAGCGGCATGATGTTTCCTCTCGTGGTTCGGAGTACAGGAATGCGATTATAGGCGTGCTATAGAAACCGGGCAAACAGTACACCCAAGCTGTATTGATTGGGCTTACGACCGCCACTCGTTTATAATTCAAGGCATGAAGATTGGAGCACATGTATCCGCAGCGGGCGGCCTCCCCAACGCCATAGACCGGGCACAGGCCATTGGAGCCGAATGTGTCCAGGTATTCGCCTCGTCCCCCAGGGGCTGGGCTTTCAAACCGATCGCAGAAGAGCTTGCCCTGAAATATCGCGAAAAGGCCGACGAAGCGGGGATAGGCCCCACGTTTCTGCATGGCATCTACCTGGTGAACCTCGGCGGCGGGCCCGACCACATCAAGAAGTCTGTCGAGTCGCTCACCAATCACATGAACACCGCCACAGCCATCGGTGCAAAAGGCGTTATTTTCCACGCGGGGAACCACGGCGGGGCTGGGTACGACGCGATATTCTCTCAGACCGTGGATGCCATACAGCAGATTTTGAAAAACTCTGCTGAAGAAACCCTGCTCTTGATTGAAAACAGCGCAGGCATGGGAAACCACATCGGCGCAGCGTTCGAGGAGATTGGCAAAATCATCGCTTCGGTGGGCAACAAGCGCGTGAACGTATGTCTGGACACCCAGCACACCGTTGCTGCCGGATACGAACTGTTCAACAAAGCCGGTTTGAATAAAGCGATGGACGAATTTGAAACACATATCGGACTTGATCGCCTGGTGGTTGTGCATGCGAACGATTCCAAAACCGAGCCCGGCTCCGGTGTAGACCGCCATGAGAACATCGGCGAAGGCCATATCGGTGAAGAGGGCTTTCTTAACATCATGTCCCACCCCGCCTTCAAAGATGTCCCGTTC
>JAQBWG010000128.1 GCA_027625225.1 Chloroflexota bacterium
CCGGTGCGTCAGTGCGTCGGCCTTCTCGTCAGACCGGATTGTCGTCTCCTGCTGCGCCAGCAATGGCCCCGTGTCCATACCCTCGTCCAGCTTCATCACCGTCACGCCCGTCACCGCATCACCCGCCAGTATCGCCGACGCCACCGGCGACGGCCCACGGTACTTCGGAAGAAGTGAAGGGTGGATGTTTAGACAGCCAAGCGGCGGAATGGCGAGCACTTCCGGCGGCAACAGCTTGCCGTACGCCGCCACCACGCATACGTCCGGCTCCAGTGCCGCCAGCTTTCGCTGCGCGTCGGCATCCCGCAGCGTCGTTGGCTGATACACAGATAGCCCGTGCTCCAAAGCCAGTCGTTTCACCGGCGGAGACTCCGTTTTCTGACCTCTCCCCGTCGGCCTGTCTGGCTGCGTATACACACCGACGACCTCGTGCCCGGCATCCAGCAAGGCCGTCAGAACCGGCACAGCGAATTCTGGCGTCCCCATGAATACCACTCGCAATGACTCGCTCAAACCCTCATTTTTCGTATTCATTCATACCTGTTTCGTTGTTTAACTTGACAACTTTTTTGTACTCCCGCACGCTGGACGTATGCAAAATAGACCTCAACCCCCTTTAGGGCTTTTCTTAGTCGCCCACATCCTTGCATGGGTGGGCTTTTTCATTACCGTTTTCCTTGTGGTAACACAGGTTGACACCTTCACCTTGGACGCTATATTCCTCCTATTTATCCCCAGCTTGCTGTCCGGTCTTGGCCTGTTCTCAGCATATGCACACAAGAAATGGGCCACCAAAATTGGCATCACCATATGGGTTGCGGCAGTTACGTTGACCTTTTATACAATTTTGGGTTCATTCGAGTCTTATGTGTTTTTGTTTTACCTACCTTCGATGGTCACTCTTGTTGCCGCAGCTTACTTCCGTGAACGCAGGCTTCAAACCCCAAGGGCTAAGGAACCCCGGGAAAGCTGGGACTAGCCTCGCCGCATCGGCTTACGCCCGGGTTTCTTTGAACGAAGCCGATACCCTAAGCAGGTATTCTGCTATGAATTCATAGTAACTCCACTCTTCTTTGGAAGGGCTCACATCCATTGGATTGATTGGATGCCGAGTCGGAATGAGAAACCAACGACGGTACTTGGGGTCGGCACGCAACTCGATATCCTTACATCGTATGTGGCGCGTCGAAAGGTCCTCATTCAGGTATTGGACAATTCCCAGACCGCGGTCCCTTCCCTTCCACTCCAGATGTGAGGGCGGTTTCCAGACCTTTTTCGTACGGAGCGCAATTTTCGGGAACCCACGTTCGAGGTGGGGGTCGGGAATAGCGTATTCAGCCTTCCAGTTGTAGGTATGGAATCGGTAAAATGCTCCACACCATCCACACACGTAGAAATGGACATAGTCAATAGGCCCTTTCTGTATGTCAATGACGCTGTGGGTGGGCTGGAATAACCGGTTGGTGTGAATCCGCTCCCCATGATGCCTGTACATGGCAACCTGAGTGTCCACGCCTATTGCTTGAAGAGCGGCGCAGAATTCTGGCCTCCGGTCTGGATTGGCAATTTGTCGTAATTTCTTCAACACAGCAATTACACCAGCAGTAAATCAGGGTAAACTTAACGCCGCATCAACTGGGGCAGTTTCTTCAACTGGGATATATCTCCCGACGCCACGAACCTGTCCACGTACGGCTTCGCCGCCACCAGGCTCCGCGTCAGCGGCTCGTACCCCTCCGTCTCCATCAGCGGGTTCAGCCACACGAACCGCCGTACCCGCCGCCGGATGCGTCGCACCTCGCGCGCCAGCTTTTCCGGCTCGCCCGTATCCCACCCGTCGCTCAGCAGGAACACCGTCGTATACCGGTTGAACAACGCCTCGTATCCCGTCGCCAGGTGGCCTAGTGCCTCGCCGATGCGCGTCCCGCTCGACCAGTGGTCGACCACCTCGCTCACCCGTCGCAACGCCTCGCCGAACGACGGCGCCTTGAGCTGGTGCGTAACCCGTGTTACCGACGTGCTGAACACGAACGTCTCCACCCGCGACGTATGTTGTCCCACCGAATACGCCAGATGGAGCAGCAGCTTCGCGTGCCTGTCCATTGAGCCGCTCACGTCCAGTAATAGAACCAAGCGCGGTATGCGGTTCACCCGCCGCCGTCGTGGCAAACGGATGGGATCGCCACCCGACGCAAGATTCAGACGCATCATGCTTCGCAGATCCGGTACGCCTTTCCGCTTGTGCCGCCGCATCCTGCGCCCCGGTCGCGACGCCAGCGCCCGCACCGTTCGCGACGCGATGCGCGACAGCTCGGCAAGCTCGTCCGCGCCGAACATCAGCAGGTCGCGTTCGCGCTTGGCTTCTTCCGCACTTGAGCCTGTTGGGAACACCTGCAGAAACGTCGTCTCCGAGTCCGCATCGTGCTCCGGAAGTACCAGCGACCCCGCTTTCGGACGGAACTCCCGCATCTTCCCCAGTTTGTCTCCGCCCGGCCCCTTACCTTTCCGCGTGGGCGTCGGGTCGAAATCCCAGAACCGCGCGAAAAGCTGGTCGAACAGCGGCACGTCTTCCCGGCGCGACACCAGAACGCTCCGCAGCGCCCAGTACACGTGGCCCTGGTCGGGCAGACCCACGATGTCTACCGCGCGCAACGCATCCGCGCTCTCCTTCGGCCCGATAAGCAGGCCGTAGTGCCGGAGCGCACGGCAGAACTGCGTCACATGTGCCGTTATGTCGTAGCCGAGCGTCATATCGTGAGCATTCTAGCAGCCATAACCAGAGGTTGAACTACATCCGCCAGATGCATATAGTCTTTCCAGCCCTGGTTTTATGAGGAGGACGCAGTGGCAGATTCCAGCGAACACGTACTTGTCAGCACCGAATGGGTGGCCGCGCACCTGAACGACCCCCGCATCGCCATCGCCGAGGTCGACTCGCATCCCGACGACACCTACGCCGTCGGTCACATCCCCGGGGCGGTGAGTTGGGGATTGCACACCGACTTCGAGGACCGCATCCGGCGCGACATCCCCACGCCGCAGGGCCTCTCCGTGCTCCTCAGCAAATCGGGAGTAGATAGGAACACCACCCTCATCCTCTACGGCGACGGCCACAATCGCTCCGCCACCTGGGCCTTCTGGGTGCTGAAGTACTACGGCCACCCCGACGTGCGCATCATGGACGGCGGACGCTATAAATGGGAGACGGAGAACAGGCCATTTAGCAAGGACGTCCCTAAGCGACAGCCCACCAGCTACGGAGTCTCCAACCCCGACCACAGCCTGCGCGCCCTCCGCGAGCACATCCTCGGACGGCTCGGCAACGCGTCCACCAAGCTGCTCGACACCCGTGCACTCGAAGAGTACACCGGCCAGCTCACCGCCGCGCCCGGCGGACACCAGCCCGACATCTACCGCAAGGGCCGCATCCCCGGCGCCATCCACATCCCCTGGGACGATGCCGAAGCCAAAGACGGCAGCTTCAAGCCCGTCGAAGAGCTTCGCAAGCTATACGCCTCCAAAGACCTCACGACCGAAGACGAAATCATCACCTACTGCCGTCTCGGCGTCCGTGCATCCTATAGCTGGTTCGTCTTAAAGTATCTGCTCGGCTACAAGGACGTGAAGAACTACGACGGCTCCTGGACCGAGTGGGGCAACGCCATTGGCGTGCCCATTGAGACAGACCAACCCTAACGTTGTCGCGACCGCATACTCACCTTCGCAACCACATGTTTCACAAAACTAGGGGTGCAGTCTCAACGCCGAGCCCGGGGAGTCTAGAGGGGCCAGCCCCTATACCGGGGGAACTGGGGGTGTCCCCCAGTAGTTTCTTCCCCCTTCCTTGGCAAGGAAGGGGGTCAGGGGGATGGTCGAAGGCAGATAATATGCTTACATATATACCAAATGGCATACAAGTAAGGGCGGTTGAGACAGGCCAGCCCTAATCGCGATAAGATTATGCAACGCCGCATAGCGGCGAGACAGAAGGAGCAGTACATGACTACAAAAGAGCGAGTCGCATGGATTAACGGCAAAACCGTCCCCGAAAGCCAGGCTACCATCTCCATCAACGACGTCGGCTTTCTCTATGGCGACGCCGTGTTCGACACCACCCGCACCTTCAACAAGCGCATCTTCAAGCTGAAGGAGCACCTCGACCGCTTCTACGACTCGCTCAAATACATGCGCATAGACCCCGGCATGACCAAGGACGAGATGGCTAAAGTCACTATGGACATCCTCAACGCCAACATCCCGCTCCTCGGCCCCAACGACGACTACTGGGTCTCCCAGCGCGTCTCCCGCGGCGTGCGCGGCACCGGCCAGGCGCTCAAAGCCACCGTGGTCATCGAATGCCACCCGCTGCCTCTCAAGGAGCGGGCCAAGTCCTTCCGTGACGGACTCCAAGTCATCATTCCATCTGTGCGTCGCACCCCGCCCGAGTCCATGAGCCCGCGCGCCAAGGTGCACAACTACATCAACATGATTCAGGGCGACCTCGAAGTGAAGTCGCAGAACCCTGACGCCCTCGCCATCCTGCTCGACATGAACGGCAACATCGCCGAGGGCCTGGGCAGCAACTTCTTCATCGTGAAGGACGGCGTGCTCGTCACCCCGCGCGACCAGTTCGTGCTCGGCGGTATCAGCCGCGAGACGGCCATCGAACTGGCCCACGAATTGAACCTGGAAGTGGTCAAGCAGGACATAGACCTCTTCGACGCCTACACCGCCGACGAGGCCTTCGTCACCTCCACCAGCTACTGCATCTGCCCTGTGTCCACCTTCAACGGCATGAAGATTGGCTCCGGCAAGACCGGCCCGGTCACCGACCGGCTGCAAAAAGCCTACAGCGGCCTGGTGAACATGGACTTTGTCGCCCAGTATCAGGCGCACCTTTAGTTAACCTCGTCCACATGGACTCAAGGGGCCAGCCCAATGGCTGGCCCCTTTGCTTTGACGCAGCTTTCACCACCTCCATATAATGACCTGACATGCTTCACCACGACCCTTCGATATTGACCACCGGCTCACTGAGCCCTGAAAAGCTGCTGGAAATGTACATCCAGATGGTGCGCTGCCGCACGCTCGATGAACGCGTCTGGATGCTTAACCGCCAGGGCAAGGCCGCCCTCGTCGCATCGTCGCAGGGACACGAGGCCGCCCAGATAGCCTCCGTGCACGCCCTGCGGCCCGGCCAGGACTGGTTCTACGCTTACTACCGCGACCTCGCCGTCGAAGTCGCCCTCGGCATCACCCACAAGGAAATCATGCTCGGCTACCTCGCCAAGGCCGGCGAGCCCTTCAGCAACGCCCGCCAGTTCCCCGGACACGGCGCCTACGTCAAACACCGCTTCATCAACCTGTCCAACGTCGTCGCCACCCAGATCACCCAGGCCGTCGGCGCGGCGCTGGCCTCCAAGATGCGCGGCGAGGACACCATCGCCATCACCTACTTCGGCGACGGCGCGGCCAGCACCGGCGACTGTCACGAGGGCATGAACTTCGCCGCCATCCACAAACTCCCCGTCATCTTCTTCTGCGAAAACAACAAGTACGCCATCTCCGTCCCCCTCTCCAAGCAGATGGCCGTCTCCAACGTCGCCGACCGCGCCCAGGGCTACGGCATGCCCGGTATCGTGGTGGACGGCACCGACATCGCCGCCGTATATGAAGCCGTCTCCGAGGCAGCAAAGAGAGCACGTTCAGGCGAAGGCCCCACCCTCATTGAGGCCATGGTCGAACGCTACCTGCCCCACACCAGCGACGATGACGATACCAAGTACCGTTCCGCCGAGGAACTGGAGGAGGCCCGCAAGCACGACCCCCTCGCTATTTTGAAAGCCCAGCTTCTCCAGGCAGGTGCTCTCACCGAGGCGCAGGACAAAGAAATCCGCGCCGCC